>CALMJO010000515.1 GCA_937864375.1 uncultured Spirochaetota bacterium | reverse complement strand
CCGGTGATGAGCACCGAGAAGAAGGGATATTCGGGAGCCTGGTCCTGGAACTTCGTCCCGAGGCAGATGCCTGCAACGGTGTTCACCAGGTCGCGGAAGTTGATACGTTCGTGGGAGCTGATGCCGGAAAGCTCCCGGATGGACTTACCCTTGGCCCATTCGGTCAGGGACTTGGCGCGCCCCTGGTAGGTGACCTCAAAGGCCGTGGTCATGTTCTTCTGGAGCCACTGCACGAGGTCGCGCAGGTAGTTCGATGCCTTGGATTCGTAGGTGGACTTGGCGTGGCCCGAGGCGGTGGATGCAAGGTCCAGGGCTGCAGCGTAGCTTCGAAGCGCGGTGCGGAATTCTTCATCCGTGTTCGTCAGGCGCAGAAACAGTTCTTCGGGTTTTTTCTCGTCCTTGAAATGCGGCGCATCAAAGGGCTGGATGAAATAGAGGTAGAAGTCCCGCGGCGGTACCGCTGTAGAGCGTTCGTTGGGCGCGCCGAAGAAAAGGTATCCCAGGCGCGCAGCCTTGCGCTCCAGCCATTCGAGCTCGTGCTGCCAGATTTTATAGCCCGTAACGTAGGTCTGGTCCGTGCATTCCATGACCCGCCGGAGCGCCTCGTAGTAGTAGCGGTCGAGCTGCGAGGAGTCGAGACTTTCGGCCCGCTTCTCGATCAGCGCGTCGAAGTCGTCGGTCTTCTTGAGGTCCAGATAATACTGGCGGTTGTCCGGGTTGGACGAAATGAACTGCCCGCTTACCGTCTTGTGAATTTCCCGCAGGACAGTCTCCACCTGGGAGAGCAGGTCGTCGGCCGGGTCGCCGCCCAGTTCCTCGATGCCCGGCTGGAAGAGGCACAACCCGTCGCGCAGTTCCTCCGCCGTCGCGCCCAGGGTGGCGTAGATATCGCCCGTCGTGAGCCGGTGTACGGACAGCGCATGGATGAGCTGGGTCGCCATTGGCTTGTATGCCGGGCGGGTGAAGGCCTGCTGGATGCGCGACTCGAGCACCATGCTGCAATCGATGACTGCCTTGATGTCCGGAACGGTGCGGAAGGACGGATTCTCGCGCAGGGTGGTCCAATAGCCGTCATAGGCGATGACTCCTGGCCGGTCGTCGGGCACGCTTTGGTTGAGGAGCTTCTTCATGGCCAGGGACAGGGTCTTGAGCACCTCGCGCTTTTCCACCGCGGTGACCCGCTCGAAGGTATCGATGTAGTCCGGATGCACGGGGAAGAGGCGCACGAACTCGTCCATGCGCTCGTTCATGCGGCCATAGAACTTGGCAAAAGGTGTCAGGTATTCCCGGATTTTCACCTGCTGGTCGGCGGTCTTCTTGAGCAGACGCTCGGCCACCACGAACTTGACATCCTTGCGGGCGATGAGGATTTGCTCGAAGCGGTCCTTCACCCGGCGGATGCTGTCGGCCACAAAGGAAAAGCGAGGGCTGTCAAAAATGGCTTCCTGAACACCGGCGATGAAGCGGAATCGCAGGTCCTTGCAGACCTCGCCGATCTCGCGCAGAAAGTTGAGATCGAGAATGAGTTCCTGGTCCTTGCGGGTGCGCAGGTAGTCGAGCAGTTCGTCCACCACCAGGAGCAGACCGTGGTCGGGATGCTCCTGGTGGAAGGCGGTCATCATCTCTTCGAAGGAGCGTTTGTTGTTGGACACCTTGTCTGCTGGCGGGAAGGAATAAGACACGCCCATTGCGGCCAGGTGCTCCTCCAGTTCGGCCACGAGGATGTCGCGCAGAGACATGGTCGTAGCACCGATCTCGGTTCGTACTACCTTGAAGAGCCCGCTGATCCTGCTCGCGGCGTTGGCCGCGCTCTTGTCGTTCAAATGCGTCGCGAGATCGCTGTTTTCAGCCAGGGCGGAGATCACGGACATAAGGTGCGATTTACCGGTACCGTAGTTGCCTACGACCAGCAGCCCCTTGTTATCCATGGGCTGGTCGAACTGAAGCTGTGGCACGACTAGGCTGACCAACTTCTCGGCCATCTCTGAGGAGATCACGTAGGTCTCTACAAGCTGTCGGGCAGCAGCGGCCTCGTCAGCGTCCCGTAGCTGGACCACGGACTCTATAGGCTCGAATTGGATCAGGTCTCCGTATTTCATCGCTTCTGCCCTCCTGCGCCTTCGTTCTTTGTCTTCATGCAACAGCCTCCGGGTTCACTACCAGAAAATCTCGTATGGGATATCTTTTGTATTCGGGGTGGTCCGGCGTCGCATAGACCATGTACTCTCCGTCGATCGAGCCGCTCCAGGCCGCAACCACAGTTATTTTCCGAGAGAGCCCCTGCAGAAGCCGCAATGGGTCCAGCTTGAGCGAGACATCGAAGAAGACCTCGACGTTGTCCAGAAGAACCACATCGGCTGCGGATGCGCCCACGATCTCCGCGAGGAGGCGGGGCAACCGTAACGCCCGCTGTTGCTCGGTGAGATCGAGCATGCGCCGGGAAAGCTCGAGATTGACGTTGACCAGCGGAGCCATCGTGCTTGCATGAACATCCTGGAGCGCGGCGGTCTTGCCCGCACCAACTGGGGCAACTAGTATCACGAGGCGATGGTATAAAGAGGATGCCTGCTTGATACTTCTCAAAACCTTGTCCGCAAATGGTTCCGCCAATATTGGGTGCTCCGATAAGGTTGAGTTTAAATCTCGAAGTTAAGCACAATTCTGCTTTAGCCTTATTTTTGTACTCGAATTTATAAATACATCCTTTATTGGTTTGTCAACTTGTATTCCTGCTTGCCAGGTCAAATGATCTAGGGCTTCATTTGCGTATCATTGATGTTTCTGTATGATGCAATAGGAAAGCGACTTAACTGGCGTGCGCACATTTTGCCAATCGCCCAATCAGTTAATCCTAAATAGAGGACGTATGGCATAAGTAACAGTTATGCCATAAAACCGACAAAATCTCTAATTGAGTATCATATCCCACTCTCTCCAGGTGACGATAGTGGGCACCTGTATTCTCGTGAGTTATCGATAGGGAATCACAACTGGCAGCAAGGCAACTCAAGGCACACCTTGGCGGCATGTCTGCTGATAACTTTCTAGAAATACCAAGGCAGATGCTTCCCCGGCTGCACCTCATAACGATTAACCATCGCTGGTAAACTCAATCATGTGGCATCAACCAATTTATTTCGGCAAGAGAGGGCCTTTGTGATCAAAGCCATTTACACCATAAATATGACACCCTTTCAAGAATTCATTGTCGCTTTCCACCTCCCGTACCTCTCCATCCACAAGCTCAAGCTTCGGCCCGTTAAGCACACGCAGTATTTGCCCATGTTCAATAAGCCGTTGTAGGAATTTCCATTTATGAGGAGGAGTAATGGTATTCGTGCTCACCAGTTTGCTGAACCATTTCCCGAATTCCATTAACTCCCGGCAATAAGTCTGGCTTTCCATTTCGTCCTCTGGTGAACGGTATTCAAAACATATTTGCTTTATTTCTGTAATTACCATAGCTCGATCTTGTACGTCCGTAATCTCAGCGAGCTTCGCGCGAACCCAACCGACCAGATCGTTCGGATCAGCTTGCTGAGCCAGTACTTTGCTGGCCTCTTTTATCACCATAGTCAATTGTTGTGCCGAAAGAGTCTCGAGGGTCGATAGATCAATGCTTTTCTTCTCGGCCCGGAGATTTTGCATATATTGAGCGCCACGCTCGTCGGCGAGCCACGCCCTGATCGTTCTATCGGTTACTCCGAATCGCATCCCCCATTCCTGCTGAGAGTATGCATTCGCATCCCGGACATAGGCGTCATAGAATGTCTGTTGCCGTGCAGATAGCTCCTCACTTCCTCTTCTTCCGGAGGTGTCTTTCGACATGTCCGCGATTCCTTTTTCCATGTCCATTGCCCCTTTCCTGATTATATGAACGTCACTTTGTTAATTACTGCATCTATTAGACTACATAGCGGAAGAGCACGGGAATTTGCTTCCGTAACCGTTTCCGGCTTCCCCTGGTTGTATTTTCCTGGGATGTACTTCGTTGCCAGTTCGGCACAGGTCATGGTCCGATAGTGGTTTTTTCAAAACTGCCCGTAGACGCGTTTTATTTTACCGATGGTCACTTGGTACGGGTACCCGATTTTGCCTGAAAATAAGGGCCATTTCATCGCTTTTCACCCCCAAAATTCCCATCTTAGCGTAAAGATTATTAAAACCACTTCCATTTTCAGCGGACCTTGTTACCGCTCTGGCCGTTCCCCCGTAATGCTATCCATTCAGACTCAAGCCGCGGGTGATAACCAGGATAATCAATACCGGATATCCGGGGCGTCACACGCTTGACTGATTCCAGCATCTTGATGGTGTAGTAGTGGCGACGAGTAGGATTCACCCGAACAATCTTTCTCTGAATCCGTACCCAATCAGGGACAGAGGCCCTGCGGCAGACCTCGGTATCGGCATGCCAGAGATGTCGAGGGTGTGGATCGAGCGGGCACAGGGCGGCGCTGCAAGCCTGGAAGTCACGGCATTTTTCTTTGTCTGAATTGGACATATCAAATCTCCTTCCGAAAATTGTGGTGCTTTGGCTTTATGCGACACTTGTGATCCATTCTTCAAATTTTCCCCAGGTATCCTGTGCATTTGACAGTCCTTTGATACGACGCGACTCCTCAATGGTTCTGTTGATGGTTTTCAATATTCTGTGCTTTCTAGGTCTATTCAATCCAAGGGTGGGAAGCAATCTTGCGAAAGCAGCTTGCCCTCCATACAACTCGAGAAACGAGTCGATCCCTCCCATCCCCGCGATTATCGTCAGGATTTCACCAGTGCGCCCGCCACGCTTGGTAAGCGTTCTCTCAATGTGTTGCACCACTCCTGGTTGAATGATGTGAGCGCCATAAATGCCTCCCTGTTTCGCAGCGTTTATAATTGCAAGATTCATGTCTTTCCATGATTCGATCTGTTTTTTCCTGTCCCGTAAATCATCGAGGGATAGAAGGCCGGCGCGTCCGCAGCTTCTCCCTGTCATGAAGCGGGCTTCACTTCGCACCCAGTTGCCCGGTGGGATTGCTGCCGCGCCGCTCTTTTTCATATTCTCTGTTTTGTCATATACGACGAATTCACGCTCTCCATTATCCCAACGTACATAGCTGCAATTGTAAAATTCAGAGCTAACGCGCTGCTTCATGTGTCCCAATTGCTGAACATTGGACAGCTGCTGTATGAGAAGTGGGGGAGGGTAGGGAAGTTCACAGTTGCAGGCAAGGTCGATGCGGCTCACTGTGAGGGAAGCGGGATTGAATAAAAGACCAAGTTCCTTCCCGCGATCCACGATGTAACGGGCGACGTCGCCGATCCGCTCCACATTGACGGGATAGAAGTTATTCCCGTGAATGAGCCGGGGGATGCTGCCTGTGATTGTAACAGCGTTGCCCATGTGTATGGTCCAGCCTGTGGCGGGATCGAAGGACCGCCCGTAATAACGGCCACTCGAAGGTTCAGTGAGGGGGGCGGTACGGTGGGTGGACCGGAGAGGAGCTTTAATAACATGCGTCTTGCGAACCTTATACCAGGAAGAGTGATCCCCCGTCCATTGATAATCGTCCGTGCGGAGGCGAACCGTATCCACCAATAGGCAGTCCTTGGGGAGAATTTCATTTAGCATACTCATACCCCTCCGAGCCTATGAGGAGTCAGTGTGAAGCCCACACTGCTGAATAGGAGGGCTTGGTGGACGTAACGAATTGTGTTACGAGGGAAGCTTTTAATAAGCATCCGTCCCTGGACTATGGGCAGTATCAGGGCATGGATAGACGGTCCATGGGATGGGTAAATGCCAAAGAGTAGGGCGGTTGCGCGTGGCCCGCGTGGCCTGGCTTGTTCCCATGATTCAAGAGGCACGACTGTATTCTTGTTAATTCCATTTGAGTTCATAACACCTTTCCTTTCTCCAGGTTTTATATACAGCCCAGATGCCTGGTATTAGGTGTTATTCTTCTTCTTTGTGCTCTGCTCAGTGTCATCATCGATCATTTTGATGAGTGCCTTGCGGGGAACAAGGCAGCGGCCACCGAGTTTGATGGATGGAATCTTACCGGCCTTGATATGACGATCCACGGTTGGATAAGAAACACTCAATAATTCTGCCGCTTCTGCCTTGCTGAGCAGCAATTTTTCCAGATTTGTATTACCTTTCATGATCCGTACCTCGCATGATTGATTGATACGACATGAAATATCGTAAAATCATGCTATTTGTCAAAACGGCCAGGGTACGGCCAGGGTACGGAAGAACGATAGCTAATCGAGCTCGTCGAAGTCTTCTTGGGTGAGCGTGCTTTTTGCCTTGCGCAGTTGTGTGGCGGTAAAATTTGAATTGAAAATAGACTGGGCCATCTTTGTGTATTCGATGCGCTTATTCTTTTCTCCGGTAATAAATTCCTCCCCCAACCATTTAGAAAGAATAATAATAGCGCGAAATGCGCGTACCTGCTGCGAATTCCCGTGAATCTCAAGAGGTAAGGCTGTTGGGATGCTTATCCATCCCTTATCTTTAGCCAAATTTAGACTGCGCCGAATTTCGCTTGGGTCCTCTTTATATCTCGTGAGGTTGCTAATTCTTCGAACAATCTCGTTAAGAATTTCATCCTCTGAGGGTATGTCTTCAACCAATTCAATTTTCGCAATGGTGTTTAACAAGGTTTCGAAAAAGTCGTACATGGATTTTCTCTCGTCGAAATCATTCCATTCGTTATACCGATGAAAATCAGCAATAACGCCATAATACCAGCGTTGAAATGTTTTATAATACCCATCAATGCTTTTCCGCTGATCATTAGTTGTCCGAGCTAATAAATCGGGGTATTTCTCCATGGCCTTTTTATCATATCGGCCTTCTACAAATCGAATGACGGGTTTAACCTTCTCGTCCGGGAGGTACCGAATCAAGTCGTTTTCCGCAATGTAATATTTGATCGCGTTTACTTTTTGATGAGGATTTTTTAGCTTTTCCAGTTCCTTCTCAAGTTTTTCGATCTCCTTTGAACAGTATTCTTGGCTGAATATAGTAGGTTCCATTCCAATACCTCTGATTGTATTGTTCCTAATTTGAGAAATAAGCGGGAAGACGCTTAAGGCGGCAGCCTTGTTGGCCAGGGTAATTACTACCGACCTATCCCGTTATATAAAACTGCTTCAATGAATCTGCTTGTCGCCCTCGGGCTTGACGGTCAATGCCGCGTTCAATACATCCCGAGCGGTCCTGAAGTGTTCCGCTGTCGGTCGTCCATAATTATCGATCATTTGCGCTGTGGTGTGCCCGGACATTCCCCCAGTAATGAAATCGGGTAAAAGGGCACGGCAAAACGTGATAAAGCTGTGCCGCGTGCTGTGTGGGACGAGGTGGCGCCGCTTCCTCTCCTTTCCGTCGATGCCGACAGCGTCGAGAGTGGCATTGAAGGCTTTATCCGTGAAATGGGCAGGGCAGGGTGTGCCCCTGTTCGCCTGATAAAATACGAAATCTTCCCTGTCGGTATACGGTGAGTCATTCCTCAATTCATCCAGTGAATCTCGGACGGGCTGCAATATGGGGACCTCGCGCGCGCTTTCCTCGGTTTTTGGTTTGGTCAAGCCATCGACATCCGTATACGATTGTCTGATCCGGATCACCCCCCGGGCGGTATCGATGTCCATCCAGCGCAGCGCTCGCAGCTCGCCTTTTCTCATGCCGGTGAGAATCGCCGTCACCATGTAAGGCTTGAAACGCTTGTCCCCCATGGGCGGCATCGCAATGATTTGCCTGATCTCGTCTGCGGACAATGATCCGCGCTTCATCGAGTTTTCGTTCAGCTTCTCAACCTTCCCCGCGGTGGGGTCTTTCGCGATGTATCCACGCATGTACGCCGCTTTCATGGCCGGTTTGATGTAACTGATGATCCGGTTGACTGTCCGGCCGGATAATCCCTGGTTTTTTAGAAAGTCGACGAGCCTGTTCAGGTGTTTGTTCTGTACATCGGGAAGTTTCAGTCGTGAAAACTCCGGGGACATCCTGCAATACTTGTCTATATACTGAACTCCATCTTTCCTGTACTTTCCCGAGGTGCCAGAGGTATTGATGCGCTCCAGTATGTAATCAACCGCGAGGGGCTGCCCCTTAGTGGGTGTCAGGCCTTCCTCGACCATTTTGGCTGCCTTAATGGCTGCAGCCCTTCGTTCCGTCATCCCGGTGCTTCGCGCGGTGCTGTATTTCTTGCTCTCCGGGTCCCATACTCGCACGTAGAAGGTGTCTCCACGCTTGAGTAAGCTAAATGGACTTCGCTTCCTAGGCATGGTCAGATCATCCCTTCCTCGAAAATGGGGTCATTGAGAGAATCGCCAAAGAGTGGTTTACGGGACGAATGACTGGTGGTGTGCATGCTTTCCCTCCTGAAAGTGTTCAAGAAGGATACGGGAAGTGGGTTTGCTTGCAAAATGTCACAGTTTAGTGTCACATCTGCGTTTCCGGAGTACTTTAGAATCAGGTTGTTTTTGTAACTCCTTGATATTTCAGGCTTTATTCTTTGGGCGCTGACGGGATCGAACCGCCGACCCTCTGCTTGTAAGGCAGATGCTCTCCCAGCTGAGCTAAGCGCCCTAAGTGACTTCCTTTTCCGTTGACTTGCTTGCCTTGAACACTATGGCGGACCGTTCGGGTATTTCCAGGCTTTTACCGGCAATCGGAGAATAGATGGTGCGGCTTTTCCTGTTTACCCTTGTGAAAACTCCAAAACCCCGAATCTCCACCTTCCCGCCCGCATCGAGGCTTTTTATGACTCCATCCAGGAAACTATCGACCACGAAACTCACGTCCCGACGCTTCAACCCGCTCTGCCGGGTAATCCGGTCGATGATCTCGTGTTTGGTCAAAAAATCCTCTGATTGCAGCGGGCCCGCTATTTCGCGGCGACGGCCTTGTTGATCCTCTTCGCGAGCCTCGATTTTTTGCGGGCGGCGGTTTTCCAGTGTACTGTGCTCTTGCTGGCAGCCTTGTCGATCCTGGAACAGAAGTCGGTATAGACGGCATTGATCGTGGCGGGCTCCTTGGCGCCGGGCGTTTCGACCGCTTTTACCACCTTCTTGACCGCCGAGCGGACTGACGATTTTATGCCGGCGTTCTTCTGCCGCTTCTTTTCGTTCGTCTTGATGCGCTTCTGTGCTGACTTGATATTTGCCAATTCTTCACCCTTGACGACTTGATTATGATCTGAGTCGCAACTATTATCAGCCGCCCTATTCGTGTCAACAATAATATTCAAAAAACCGGTCTATTCGGGAAGCCCGGGCGTGCGGGAAAACCATGCGCCGCCGCGGCGCCGCGTGCGCGGCCGATGCTACTCGCTCATGAGCATCTTGAAAAGGGAGGCGCTGTAGTAGTATACCCTGCAGGTGATGTTCTTCCCGCCGGGATAGGAGTAGACTATGGCCTTTGTGGCGCCCGTGGTAAAGGTATAGGTGGTGAGCGACGAGTCCGCCTGCTGCACCGGCTCGCCGTACCCTGCCGAGAGCTCCCTCACCAGTCCTTCCAACGCCTCGCGGCTCATGTTTCCATAGTTCTCCGTGACGGAGTAGAGCTTGCCGTTGATGAACAGGAGGTCCTTTTCCGGCCGTGAGGATACCTTTACGATCGTGATGCTGCCGGAGAGCTCTTTATTAATGGTGAGGATATAATTCATGATGACGTTCTGGTAGGACGGGTCTCCGGAGGGCGCGAATTCCCGGTACCCGGACCCCGCGGCCATGGACGCGAGGACATCGCTTTTTTGCGTTCCCCACGCATCATAGGTGTCGGAATGCGCACCGATGCCGGCCGCGAGCGCGAGGGATGCGGCAAGAATGAGACGGACCGGTACTTTCCTGAGGTTTCGTGGCATGAAGTGATATCCCGTTTCCCGATTAGGATTCATCAAAAAGGCCGGCATGTCAATCGTTTTACACCCGCAGACCGACGGGTGCGCAAAATAATTCCGGCTTCCGCTCCCGGCGGAAAAGACTTGCAATCGACGCATGACAGTATAGCATGAACGGCCTTGGAGCCGGATTCAATTCCGGACGCTTCTTGCGGGAGGAATTATGAAAAAGACGGTTCTGGGCTTACTGGCGTGCGCGCTGATGGCGTCGCCCTGCGCGCTCGGGGGACAGGAGACGGTTACCACGGTTACGGGGCTCGTCATTGAACCGGCGGCCGCCTATGTCCAGGTAAAAGCGGGTTGGAACGAAATAATCCTCTATTATACCGACACGTCTCAATTCCAGAAGAAGGACGGAACCGCGGCGGGGAGGGAAGTCGTTGAGATATGCCAGGTCGCTTTTGCGAGCTACGTGCCCAGGGAGAACAGGTACGTGCTGGTCACGTACCGGGTCCTCGCGGAAAATTACTGCAGAAAATAATCCGCCCGCGGGGCCCCGTTCCTTTTCCGGTATTTCTCTTGATAAATAACCGGTGGGAGCTATTCTCACCCGGGGTGATCGATATGGGGGCGACAGGTAAATCGGCGAAGCGCATTTCTCATGTTCACATGATAGGCGTATGCGGCGTGGCGATGGGGAGCCTCGCGGGGATGCTCAAGGCGCGGGGCTACAGCGTGACAGGGTCCGACGAGCACGTCTACCCGCCCATGAGCGACATGCTCGGGGGATGGGGCATACCGGTGATACAGGGATACGATCCCGCGCACGTGGGGACGCCAGACCTGGTGGTAATCGGGAACGCCGTCAGCAGGGGAAATCCCGAGGCCGAACACGTGCTGAACGCGCGGATTCCCTACCGGTCCATGGCCCAGGCGCTCTTCGAGTTCTTCCTGGAGGACCGGGAGGTGATTGCGGTCGCCGGCACCCACGGCAAGACCACGACCACCGCGCTCCTCGCGCACATCCTGGAAACCGCGGGGCTTTCGCCCTCGTACTTCGTGGGGGGCGTGCCCGGAAACACCAATTCGAACTTTGGCCTTGGGGCGGGAAAGTATTTCGTGATCGAGGGCGACGAGTACGACTCCGCGTTCTTCGAGAAGGTTCCCAAGTTCATGGTCTACCGTCCGTCCCACCTCGTGCTCACCTCGCTCGAGTTCGACCACGCGGACATCTACCGCGACCTGGACGAGATCATGCTCTGGTTCAGGCGCCTCGTGAACATCGTGCCCTCGGCAGGCAGGATCGTGCGCAGCGCAAAATACGAAACCCTGGCGCGCGCGACGGAGCGCTCGCTCGCGCAGGTGGCGCGCTACGGCGCGGGGGAGGGCGAGTTCGCGTATCGCTTCACAGGTTTTGACGGGGACAGGGCGCGCATCACGCTGTCGACGCCCGCGGGCGAGCTGGAGTGCGACACGCTTCTCTTTGGCGATTTCAACTTCCAGAACATAGCGGCGGCGGCCTCGATGGCGCTCCTTCTGGGCGTGGGCGCCGATGACGTGCGGCGCGGTATTTCGACTTTCCTCGGCGTGCGCCGCAGGCAGGAGCTCATCTACTCGAAGGGACCCATCCGGATCTACGAGGACTTCGCGCACCATCCCACGGCGATCGCCGGCGTGCTCGCGATGATGCGCGAGCGCTTTCCTGTGGCGAGGCTCCACGCGGTCTACGAGCCAAGGTCGGCTACGAGCCGGAGAAACGTGTTCCAGGACGAGCTTCCCGGCGCCTTCGCCGCGGCCGACGCAGTCTACATCAAGTCACCCTTCAAGCTCGATGGGATCCCTGAATCCGAGCGCATCGACATTGGGCGCGCGATCGCTGCGATGCACGCGCCCAATGTCGACTGTCTCTTATACACATCTGACGCTGCCGACGAATAGAGAGGTGTAG
>CALMJO010000514.1 GCA_937864375.1 uncultured Spirochaetota bacterium | reverse complement strand
GAGATCTAGTACGGTCTCGTGGGCTCGGAGATGTGTATAAGAGACAGAAAGCAGGCTGAACGCGGAGCCGGCGATCATCTGCAGCGGCAGGAGGCGCGGAAGGAGGGCCGGGAAGGTGAAGAACACGACGCCCGCGAGAAGCCAGAGCGCCACCGTGAAAAGGAAGAGGGAAAAGATGCGGTTCGCGAGGCTCCTCCTGTTGTGGTACAGCACGGTGAAGGAAAGCGCCCACAGGAGGGTGGGAATGAGAAGCCATGGAAGCTGTGAGAGTTCGATCGTCGCGCTCATGCCTGTTCCTGCCCTCAAGCAGGATGAATCCATGGCGGGAGAAAGCAAGAAAATTTCATGTCCGGCGGATTTACTTCCCGGCCTCGATCGACTTCATCCTCTTCGAATAATCCCAGACGAGGCGCAGCAGCTTGAAGATGTGCTCGAAGTTGGGCACCACCGGGAGTTGAATACACCGCACGAACAGGAAAAAATATTTGAATTTAAACCTTATCATTCGTATATATTAACAAGGAGTAATTCAATGAACAAATACACGGTACTGGTTCCTGCGGATAAGCTTAAAACAATAATCCCCATTCCCCCGGAGTTCGAGCATCAACAGGTCGAGGTGGCGATTTCTCTCCCTAGAAGGAAGGAATTCAACCCCAGGAAGTATAGAGGGGCCGCCCGGGGCTCCAGGGAACTTGTAGATGGCGAAATAAATATGATAAAACGTGATTGGGAGAGAGATGGACGGTAGGTACCTGTTTGATACTAACGTATTGATCTATTATTTCAACGGCTTTTTTTCGGAGGACGACAGGGAAATTGACACCATCCTGGCCGAAAGCTTCAATATTTCCATCATCACAAGAATAGAGTTCCTTGGATGGGCCGGTTTCAGTACCGATTCGATGCTCTACGAAAACGCGAATGAGTTCATAGGAAATGCGACGATATTCGACCTTGATGATGCGATCGCGGAGGAAACCATAAAAATCAGGCTTCATTCCAGGATAAAAATTCCGGATGCCATTATAGCGGCGACATCGAAGGTGCATGGCCTGAGGCTCTTGACGAACGACGCTGACGGATATAAAAAGCTTGGGATCAATGTTTCAAATCCATTGAGCTAGCTCGCATCCACGCATTCAATCCGGCAAAATACCATCCTCAAATCTACCCGGATGATTCAATCCCCCACCGACTTCATCCTCTTCGAATAATCCCAGACGAGGCGCAGCAGCTTGAAGATGTGCTCGAAGTTGGGCACCACCGGGAGCTGGTACTTTTTCGCGATTGCCGAGTGCTCCAGGATGGACTGTCCGCCAAAGAAGTGAATGATGACGGGTATGTGCGGGTGGCGGCGCTGCATGCGGCTGATGAATTCCCAGTCGAACCCCGCGAAGGGCGAGCTGATGGTCATGAGCACTATGGAGTCGTACTCCCCGGACTCCATGTATACCTCGAGGATGCGGTTGAAGCTCTCCTGCGGCCCCAGCTTTTCCACGGACGCCCAGGTGTCGATGGGATTGTGGATGGGCGCCCAGTCCGGGAAGAAGGGCCTGAGCCTTTCCACCATCGCGGGCGGGAGCTCCGGGAGCTCCATGCCGAATTTTTCCGCGAAATCCGACGAGAGCACGCAGCCCGAACCGGATACGGAAATGACGCCCACGCGGTCGGAGCGAAGCGTGGGATAGCGGCAGAGGATCGCGAGGATCTCGAAGAGCTCCTCGTAGGTCTCCACCAGGATGAGGCCGTACTGGCGCGCAACGGCCTCCACCACGTGAAAGCTTCCCGCCAGCGACCCGGTGTGCGAGGAGACGGCGCGCTTCCCGCCCTCGCTCTTGCCGGCCTTGAGGAGGGCGATGGGCTTGCGGTGGACCTGCATGTTCTTTTTGAGTATTTCCTTGAAGCGCGCCCCGTCGCGGATGTCCTCCAGGTACATGCCGATCGCGTGCGTCTTCGGGTCGTCCAGGTAGTATTCCAGAAGGTCGCACTCGTTCACGTCGATCTTGTTTCCGATCGCAGCGAGGTTGGAGACGCCAAAGGGCTGCCCGTGCCCCGCCACGTCGAAGAACCATTCCACGAAGCCGGTGACGAAGAGCCCCGATTGTCCCACGATGGATACGTTGCGCTCGCGCGATTCGAGGAACTCGCTGTAGTACTTGATGGGGGTGCAGTAGCGCAGGTCGGGCACGTTGAAGCCGATGGAGTTGGGCCCCACGATGCGGATGTCCCGCCCGCGGATGAGCTCCTTGATTTCCAAGGCGAAGGCGGCCGCCTCGGCCGTGTCGGTCGAGAGCGCGCCGCTTTCGATGAGGATGCCGCGCACGCCGCGCCCAATGCATTTCCTGACGACCGGCATCACCTCGCCCACGGGGAGCACGATCGCGGCGAGGTCGATGTGCGCGGTCCCGTTCGCGTTTGCGGGCACGTCGTCGAGCGTGCGGTAGCAGCGCACGCCGTCGATCGTTTCCTCGCGCGGATGCACGATGAAGAAATCCGACTGGCCGTGGCGCTCCATGTACTGCTTGAAATTCTGCAGCACCTGGTACCCGCCCTTGCGCGTGTTGGAGCTCGCACCAAAGAGCACGATCGAGCGCGGATGAAAGAAGCGTTCCATGGGCTCACAATAAATGCGGGAGGAGGGGTGTCAAGGAGAATTGATGCGCGGGAGGAGGCCCGTCGCCCGGTTCGCGCGCCCGTGCGAATTCGTCGGCCCCCGCGATTCCCCGTGCGGCCTCTACCCTCTTGACTTTTCGCATGAATCATGTGAGCCTCATGGCGGGATGAAATAACGGCCATGAGCGGGAAATTTGATTACGACGGAAAGGTCGTGCTTCTTACGGGCGCGAGCGGCGGATTGGGCTCCTCCCTCGCGCGCCTGCTCTCGAGCGCCGGTGCCCGACTCGTGCTGTCGTCGCGCGCCCGCGAGGCTCTGGAGGAGTTACGGGCCTCTCTCGACTTCCCCGGACACGCGGCAATCGTCACGGCGGACCTTTCGGCCTCGGGCGAGGGAGCGCGCCTGGCGCGCGAAGCGGAATCCGTCCATGGACGGGTCGACGTCGTGGTGAACAACGCGGGCCTTGGCTACTTCGCGACGATGGAGGAGGCGAGCGAGGAAAGGCTCCGCTATCTTTTCGAGGTAAACATGTTCGCGCCGCTGGCGATCGCGCGCGCGCTGCTGCCGGGCATGAAAGCGCGCCGCGCGGGACGGATCGTCACCGTCGTGAGCTTCGCCGGTCGCGTGCCCATCGTGACGAACGGCGCGTACGGAGGCAGCAAGTCGGCCATCGCCGTCATGATGAACACCATGCGCCTTGAGCTTTCCGGAACGGGAATCGACGTCGTCAACATCTACCCGGGGACGGCGGCCACGGCCTTCGAGGAGAACGCGCTCAGGGAGCCGGGGCGCGACCGGCTGTGCCCGCGGGAGAGCTGCGGGGAGCCCCGTGACGAGGTGGCGCGGCGGGTATTCGAGGCCTCGCGGGGCCCGTCCGGCGAGAAATGGCTCGACCGGGGCGGCCGCGCGATGGCGGTGCTCTCGCTCTTGTGGCCGCGCCGCGTGGAGCGCATGCTCGAGCCGCTCAGGAAAAGGGCGGTGGATGGCCGACTGGAAGACGGGCGCGCCCGCGGGCGGAAGTGGAGGCTCTGGCAGGTGGAGACCTCGATCGCCTGCAACCTGAGCTGCGTCATGTGCCCGTGGGACCGGGTCCGCGCCGCGGCCGGGAGCGGGGGCCTCATGAAGGAGGAGGTGTGGAGCGCGCTTCGTCCGTACCTGGGCGACGTCGCGTCGATCGACTTCTCCGGCGGCGGCGAGGCGCTCATGAACCAAAACCTTCCGCAATGGATAGGGGAGGCTCATGCAGCGGGTTGCGTGACCGGGTTTTTATCCAACGGCATCCTCCTGACGGAGGAATACGCCCGCGGCATAATTGAGGCGGGGATCGACTGGATCGCGCTCTCCATAGACGGGGCGACGCCCGCCGTGTACGACGCGATCCGCCTGGGCGCGCGCTTCGACCGGCTACTCAAAAATCTCGAAGCGCTCGCGCCGCTCAAAAAGGGAGGCCGCCCGCGCCTGTTCATCAACTTCGTCATCATGCGCGACAACATCCACCAGCTCGACGACATGGTGAGGCTCGCGGCGCGCTATTCGTTCGACCGGATCAATTTCAAGCAGTGCGACGTCGTGCGCGGAGAATCCGGCAGGGGGCGCGGACTGTTCGGGGGCGAGCGGACGGGCGAGATCCGGCGCTACGAGAAGATGCTGACGAAGGCCCGCCGCCTGGGAAAGCGCCTGCATGTGGAGGTGGCGTCTTTTTCCTTCGTGCCCGAGGAGCAGCCGGTGTGCGTCCAGGACCCCCGCTCGTCCGTGTTCGTGCGCTTTGACGGCATCGTCGCGCCCTGCATCAACCTCGCATACGGCGGCCCCACGACCTGGCTGGGGCGCGACGTCCGGATGCCGTCGGTCCACTACGGGTCGCTTCCCGGGAGCGCCCTCGATTCGCTCTGGGAGACGCCGTTATGCGGAATGTACCGGTCGCGCTTCCATGAGCGGGACGAGTCTTTCAACAGGCGCTTCGCCGCCTACGACCACGAGGCCTCTCTCCTGCGCCTCAAGCAGACCATGGAAGAGGCGAGGAAGGGCATGCCGGAACCGCCCGAAGGCTGCGGGGTGTGCCATTACCTCTATAATATTTGAGCGGATCGGATCAGGGGGATGCAATAAAAACGGCGGGCACCGCGTGCTCGCCGTTTTGTGTTCGTGATAATGTAGGGACTACATGGGGATCTGGAAGAACACCCCGCCAAAGATGAGATAGGCGAACAGCAGCGTCCAGAGGATGTTGAACAGCTGCGCCACCGTGAATGCGAGGGCGGGCTTGCCGCCTCCCATCGCGACAAGCTCGCTGAACCTGGTCTCGAGGCCGATGCACAGGAACGCGAGGGTGAACCACCATACCCTGATTTCCTTCGTGACATCCGTAACCGCCTTCGCGTTCGCTTCGGTCATGAAGAACGAGAAGACCACCGAAGCGATTATGAATCCAAGCACGAACTTCGGGAAGCGGGTCCAGATCTCCTTGAGTCCCGGCTTTTCCCCGGTAGTTGATCCCTGCTTCATTGAGAACCACACGGCGAGACCGAACGCCGCGACGCCTATGAGCACGTTCTGCGCCATCTTGACGACGATCGCGACCGACATCGCCTTCTCGCCGGCGATCGCGCCCGCGGCCACCACTGCCCCGGTGGTATCGATGGTGCCGCCTATCCATGCCCCGGCGACGGCCGGCGCCATCCCCACCCACTTGGCTATGAGGGGCTGGAGTATCAGCATGGGAATGGCCATGAGGAGCACCAGGGAGATGGTGTGACTCACCTTCTTCGAGTCGCCCTTTACGGCCCCGCCGGCGGCGATTGCCGCGGATACGCCGCAGATGGACACCGCGGAAGCCAGTATTGACGCGAACTCATCGTCGAGCCCCAGCCTCTTGGCGAACCAGTAGCAGACGTAAAACACCGCGCCTATGACGATGACCGCCTGGACCATGCCGTACGCGCCCACGGTGACGATCGTCGTGAAAAGCACCTCGGCGCCCAGCAGGACCAGGCCGATCTTGATGAAGTATTCGGTCTTGATCGCGGTCTTGAGCCATTCGGGAACGCCCACCGTGTTGCTGATGAGCAGGCCAAAGATGAGCGCCCAGAACACCACTTCGAGGCCGTAGTAGCCGACTACGTCATTGCCGGCGATGATGAAGGCGAGCGCCGACAGTATGAAGATTATGGGAAAGCCTCCGGCAAACTTCCCGGCCGGAAGGCCCATGAGGAACATGCTGATAAGGCCCACTACCCATAATCCCGCCAGCAGGAACAGGGCTTTGAGCATATTCTCCCCCGAGAAAACCTTGCTTACGGTGGAGCCCGCGACCCCGGTGACATCCTTTCCTAATTTGCCGGCCTTCTTGCCAAGGTCGCCGTCCTTCGCGCCCTTTGCGGAAGCTTCCAGCTTCTTTGCGGCATCGCCCACTGCCTTGCGGTCTTTCGCGTCAAGCGCGGATTTCAGCGCCTTCGCGTCGGCGGCCAGTGCATCCTCTTTCTTGGCCTCGGCGTCCTTGGCCAGGGCGTCCGCCGTGCCGGCCCATTTTTCCACTTTTTCCTGGAAAGAACCGTCGGTAACCCATTTCCATTTTGGAGCGTTGAAGGTGAAACCGACCATGAAGATGATCAGGATGAGGAACCCGACCCAGACCGACATCCAGTCGTCGGATTTTATCAGATTGGTCCATCGGCTTGCGGCTTTCTTGTCGTCCATATGAGACCCTCCTGGAATAGTTGTACTGTGACGATCGGACACTGAATCCCCATACACATTGTATCCGTCCCGCAGTGGCGGTGCTTTCCGCTACGGGTGCATCCAAATACTGTGAAATCACGCCGGAAAACGCAAGTGTTATTCGCTGGACTTGCTGCTTTTCTCCGATTGTGTCATTTCGAACCCGGTCTTTTCCGGTGAGAAATCCTGGTCCGTTTATGCTTAAAGATTTCTCCCTGCGGTCGAAATGTACGGATTCGCAACAACTCAACCGGATTAATAAATTTGATCATATGCGTTATCGGGTAATTCCCGCATGCCGGGCGCGCCGCATTATTCCCGGGGACAGATGGCGGTCGATGCGTCCGGAGCGCGGGAGATGCGCGGCTTCCCCGCCGATGCTTCTTCGGCTGTGCGCAGGTGACGATCCGTACCGGGGTCAATGCCCCATGACGGTCATCGCCCCGGAAACCAGGTCAATGCGCACCGCGAACCTGAGCGGGTCCACGTTCTTCTCGTTCGTGAAGTAGGTGTGGGAGCCCGTGAACCATGCGATGTATTCCGTCCGGGATGCGGTTTCCTTCTCCAGGCAGAGCTCGGAGCCGATGTGCCAATAGGTAATGATCAACTGGGACTCCACCAGGAAGCGCGCGAGCGTTTCCGGCGTGATGGACGAGAATGCGGCGACGCGCACGTTCCCGATCCCGATCCTGGAATCGCCGCCGATGCGCGTCGCGTCGGCTCTTTGAAGATTGGAAAAATATTTTGCGCTCACGCCCACGATCTTTTTTCCGCGCGCCCTGAACAAGAGCGGTTCGCCGCCCGCGTTGAATTTTTCAAGGTGGGCGAACCCGTCATGGATCGCGGGATCATAGGAGATCGCGCTCACGCCCATGGATGCCTTTTCCTCGGCGGCGCTTCCGGTCATTCCCTGCCAGGGGCTTTCGCCCCGCTCGATCTTCATGGTTTTCATGCAGTTGTTTCCCATAACGGATTGCTCCTGATCGGGCGCGCTTATGAAAAAAAGCATCGCCAGGACCGTGGTCGTAACAGCGGCTGCGTTCATAATCTGTAACCATCCAGTGAAAACAGGTTTGTGCGTGCCCGTCCCGGGATGCGCATTTCCTCCGGCAAAGGGCGGCCGCTTACCTTGGCACGGCGACAAGCCGTTTCAGCGTTTCCGTCTCCTCCGTGAGCTTTTTGCCCGGCCAGCCAAGCTCGCGCGCGGCGATTGTGCCGATCGCGGCGATCGTCCTCGCCCCGGGGTCTCCCAGCGTGCCCATGCCGGTTCTTCGAAGGAATATGTCCGGGAGCGAGCGCGCCATCTCGTGCCGGAGGGCGAAGAGTGCCTGCAGGAAGCGCATGTGCGAAACGCAGGGGCCGGTCCGCCTGCCTGCCGGCCTTTTTCGCGACGTGCCTGAATATCTGCGCCGCGAATTCGCGGCTCGTGGTATTCTTCCCGCCCGCGGCCGGGCTTTCTTTCAGGAAGAGCTTCAGCACGCGTCCCTCCTCCCAGGGGAAGATTTCGGCCGAGCGGCCGATGGCGATGGGCGCTCCCAGGCTTGCTATGGTGATTTTAGCGCCGGTTTTGTTCATTGCTCCTCCCGTGCCCGATTATCCGGAAATTTATGTCCGCTTCCGCCATCAAGCCCCGCAAAATGGCGTCTCGCTGCACGCGCGTTGCGGAGCGTCAATCCCGTTTCACGCCCGCGAAGAAGCCATGCAGCCGGTGGAGCCCGCCGCCGTAGAGCATGAGCGGGCACGCGATCGCGGTCTCGATGCCCAGCGCCCTGCAACGGTCGAGGATCGCCTGGTCGGCGACATTTTTACTGTTGAAGAGTATTTTCTTCACGCCCTTCGCGTGAAGCGTCTCCACGACCCGGGCTGTCTCGGGCCTGTCGTTGATGACGTAGGCGCACGAGGGGACCTTGGGCAGCTGGGCGATGTCCGCGTACACCGGTACGCTGAACTTTTCCTTTGGCTCAGCCGACAGCGCATACACTTTAATGCCCTTTTTCGTCAGGGTGTCGTACACCTGCGTGCAGAACCGCCTGTACTTTTCCGTGAAGCCGACGAACAGCACTTCGCTTTCGAAAAAGCTCTTCGATAATTTTACCATTGGAACCTCCTGTGATGCATTCGCACTATCAGGCACGGGGCCCTGATTGCGCCCCGGCGGCATGCGCGTCGGTTTCAGCTCATCCTGCCATCATGCCCTTCCGTGTCTAAAAACTCCTCTAAAAACCGCCGGTAATTGACGGCGCGAATTCCGCCAAAGTCCGGCGTTTCGTCGCCGCGAAAAACAAGCACCCCGGATACGTTCCAGGCCGCGGACCGGGACGATTCACGTTCCAGGGCGATGAGCTTCCTTAGCCCCTCGACCATGCCCGGGCGCGCCGTGGAGGAGCACTTGATCTCGACGAATACGGTCGAGCCCGCGGCGAGGTCGTCAATGATAAGGTCGGCCTCGGTCCCGCTGTTATTCCTGTAATAGTAAAATGTAATATCCTGTGCGCCGTGCAGGACCGCCTTTTTCAGCTCGGCGGCCACGTAATTTTCAAAAACCGGTCCGGCGAGCGGGCCCTTTTCGAGAAGTTCGGCGGTGCGCACGCCGGTCAGGTGGCAGACGAGGCCCGTGTCGTAAAAATAGAGCTTGGGCCGTTTCACGACGCGCTTCCCCAGGTTTCTATGATACGGGGGGACCAAAAAAATGATGAAGCTTGCCTCGAGTATGGATATCCACGCCCCGATCGTTTTCACCGTAACGCCTATGTCGCCGGCAAGGCGGCTCATATTGAGTTCCTGCGCGGTCTGCGATGCGAGGAGCGACAAGAGGCGCTGAAAATCCCGCAAGTTACCGATGTTGAAAAGAGATCTGACGTCACGCTCCAGGTAGTTCCCGATATACGCGGAATACCAGTCCCGGACCCCGCCGAATCCCCTGGCAACATTTTCCGGGTAGCTTCCCAGGAGCATCTGGGCGTCTCTTAAACCGGCGGGTATCTCGGAATATTGAAAGGGGAGGAGCGAGAGGGAACCTATCCTGCCCGCCAGCGATTCGGTGATTCCCTTTACCATGCTGAACTGGCTTGAGCCGGTGAGGACGAAGTTGCCATATTTGTCGCGGTCGTTATCTATGAGGACCTTGAGGTGGTTGAAGAGCGCCGGGACCCTCTGAACCTCGTCGAAAATGACGCGTTCTCCGTATTCAGCCAGGAAGGCCCTGGGGTCGCTCAGGAAGTACTCCACCACCAGGGGATCATCGAAAGTAATATAGCGATATTCCGGCGTCAGGACTTTACGCAGCATGGTCGATTTTCCCGACTGCCGTGGCCCCATGATAGAGACGGCGGGAAATTGTCGCAGATACCGCTTTAATCCCGATTCGAGAATTCGTTTATAATAATCCATTGTTGATTATAGTTAATACAAATTTATAGTGTCAATACAAATTTGTAAACCTTGATCAAATAGGTCGCTTTTTACCCAACCGGCACCCTCACGCTGATCGTCGTCCCTTCCCCTGGAACGCTCCGGGCCTCGATCGTGCCGCCGTGCGCCTCGACGATTCTTTTGCACAGGTAAAGCCCCAGGCCGTAGCCGGCGCGCGCGTGCGAGCGCGCGCGGTCCGCGCGGTAGAATGGCTCGAAGATGTAGGGCACGTCCTCCTGGGCGATGCCCTCGCCGTGGTCGCGCACCCGCACGGTCACTGCTGCGGCGCCATGCGAAATCTCGATCGAGATGGGCGCCCCGTCGGCGGGGCTGAACTTCACCGCGTTCTCGATGATGTTCCTGAACACGGTCTCCAGCCGTGCGCGGTCTCCCGTCACGGGCGGGGGATCGTCCCCCTCGAGCGAGATCACGTGGCGGCCGGGGGCGATGATCCCCGCCTGTGCGCGCACGAGCGCGGGGAGGTCCACCGGTTCCCGGACGACGCTTCCCGGCGCGCGGTCGAGCCGCTCGGTCTCGAGGAGCTCGTTTACCATTCCCTCGAGCACGCGCACGTCCTCGAGGAGCCCGTCGCGCGCGCGCGCGTCGGTCATGAGTTCGCAGGCGAGGCGGATGCGCGCCCGCGAGCTCGTCGGCGCCCTTTACCGGGACGGTATGCTCCAGGTTCCCGCGGGAGGTCTCGCGCACGCCCCTGGCGATGAGCGTGAGCGGGGCGAGGAGCCCGCGGATGAGAAACCATGCGAGTCCCAGCACGGCGGTGAGGACGACCAGGAGCACGACGAGATGGGAGTGGAACTCCTCGGCCGGCTGGTCCCCGCGCGGCGAGAAGACGAAGCTGTAGCCGCCGCGCTCCGCGTTATAGACCACGCGTCCGCGGCGCATGCCCACGTTTCCCTCGCCCAGGGCGCGCGGGCGCTCGGGCCGCCGGAGGTCGGGCGGCGCCCCCGGGCTCGCCCAGTCGATGCCGTTACCCGAAATGCGGATGTCCAGGAGCGCCGAGTCGGCGCGCTCCCGGGCCTTCGCGAGGTCGGGCGGCACGCCGATGTCGCGTATGAGGTAGTCGACGTAGGTGTCCACGTTGCGCGCGAACGACGAATGCGCACGGAAGGGGAAGTGGGCGCGGAAGAACGCCCCCACGATGAGGTTCACGGCGAGCCCCAGGGCGACGATGATGAGGAAGAGCCGCGCGAAGAGGGAGCCCCGTATGCGTTTCACGATGCCCATGCTATTCCTGCCCCTCGCCCGCGATGAACATGTACCCGGCGCCGCGCACGGTGCGCAGGAAGCGGGGAGCTTTTGGGTCGTCGCCCAGCTTCTGGCGCAGCCTGCTCACCAGCACGTCGATGGAACGGTCGTAGGACTCGTCGTCGAGCCCCTTGAGGAGCTCGAATATCCGGTCGCGGTCGAGCACGATCCCGGGATTGCGCGTGAAGACGGCGAGCGCCTCGAACTCCATGGCGGTGAGCTCCACGGGACGGTCCTGGACGCGCACGGCCCTGCTGTGGTAGTCGACCTCGAGCCCCTGGAAGCGGGCGATGCGCTGCGCTGCGCGCGGGGCGCTCCGCCTGAGCACCGACTGGATGCGCGCCACGAGCTCGCGCGGCTCGAAGGGCTTGGGGAGGTAATCGTCGGCGCCCATCTCCAGTCCCACGACGCGGTCGGTGACCTCGCCGCGCGCGGTGAGCATGATGACGGGCACGGTGTGCGCGGCGCGTATCCGGCGGCAGACCTCGAAGCCGTCCATGCCGGGGAGCATCACGTCAAGGATCACCAGGTCCGGGACGGCGCGGGAGATCTCGGTGAGGCCGCCGGCGGCCGTGGAGGCGCTGCGGCACTTGAAGTCGAACCTAGCCAGGTACTCGGTGAGGAGCCGGGCGAGCTTCGTGTCGTCGTCTATAATGAGTATGTCCCTTGCCATCGCGCGATTCCCGCCGGGAAGCCCGTCGGCCCCCCCCGACTCCTCCATGGTTACGGTGTACGGCCGTTCACAGGGACTATAACGACG
>CALMJO010000513.1 GCA_937864375.1 uncultured Spirochaetota bacterium | reverse complement strand
GCATGGAACTGAAGATTCTAAAGGACGTATTCGGATACGATTCATTCCGCCGGCCCCAGGAAGAGGCCATCCGCTCCATCCTGGCAGGGCGCGACACGCTCATCATCATGCCCACGGGCGGGGGCAAGTCGCTGTGCTACCAGCTTCCGGCGCTCGTATTCAAGGGGACCACTGTCGTCATCTCCCCGCTCATCGCGCTCATGAAGGACCAGATGGACCAGGTGCGGGCGCTGGGAGTCACTGCGGGGACGCTCAACAGCTCGCTCACGCCGGAGGAATACCGCGCGACCGCGGAGGAGCTCCTTGCCGGGCGGCTGCGCCTCCTCTATCTCGCGCCCGAGTCCGCGCTCAAGCGCGGCACAATGGAGCTCCTCTCCCGCGTGAAAATCGACTGCGTCGCCATCGACGAGGCGCACTGCATATCCGAATGGGGCCACGACTTCCGGCCCGAGTACCGGCAGCTCGCCGCCTTCCGCGCGGCCTTTCCCGGCGCCGCCTGCGTCGCGCTCACCGCGACGGCGACGCCGCGCGTGCGTGAGGATATCCGCGAGCGCCTGGATTTCCACGATCCCGGCGAATTCGTCGCGAGCTTCAACAGGCCCAACCTCTTCTACGAGGTCGTCCCCCGCTCGGAGCCGTACCGGCAGGTCATGGACTTTCTTGAAGCCCGGCCCGATGATTCGGGAATCATCTATTGCTTCTCGCGCCGGGGCGTGGACGCACTCGCGGAGCACCTCGCGAGAAGCGGCGTGCAAGCCCTCCCCTACCACGCGGGACTTGACGACGACACGCGGCGGCGCAACCAGGAGCGCTTCGCGCGCGACGACGCGCGCGTGATGGTGGCGACCATCGCATTCGGCATGGGGATCCACAAGACGAACATCCGCTTCGTGGTGCACTTTGACCTTCCCAAGAGCATCGAGTCCTATTACCAGGAGACGGGGCGGGCCGGGCGCGACGGCCTTCCCGCGCGCTGCCTGCTCCTGTACTCGCCCGGCGACGCGGTGAAGCTCAGGCACTTCATAAACCAGATCCCGGACGAGACGCGGCGCATCGCCGCGGTCCACCACCTGGGGGCACTTGCGGCCTACGCGGAGACGGACGGGTGCAGGCGCGTCCCGCTCCTCAGGCACTTTGGCGAGGAGGAGGCCGCCGAGCGCTGCGCGTCGTGCGACAACTGCCTGGCCCCGCCCGCGGCGGCCGTTGACTACACGGAGCAGGCGCAGAAATTTCTTTCCTGCGTGCGGCGGACGGGTGAGTCGTTCGGGTTCTCGCACGTGGTGGACGTGCTGCGCGGCTCTGAATCGAAGAAGGTCCTGGATTACGGGCACCATGCGCTTTCCACCTACGGGATCGGCGGCGAGCTTTCCAAAAAACAGTGGATGGCGCTGGGACGGCGCTTGCTCGCGAAGGGCTACCTCTTCCAGGACCTGGATTCGTACGGCGCGGTGAAGCTCACGGACAGGGCGTATCCCCTCATGAAGGGCGAGGAGCGCTTCGCGGGACCGGCCATCGTCGACCGCCAGGAGGCCTCGAAGGCCGCCGGAAGCGCCGAGTACGACGCCGGGCTCTTTGGCATTTTGCGTGCGAGGCGCAAGTCGATCGCGGACGCGGAGTCGGTCCCCCCGTACGTCGTATTCTCCGACCGGAGCCTCGCCGAAATGGCGACGCGCTTCCCCCGCACGCGCGAGGCGCTCCTGGAGGTGCACGGCGTAGGGAGGAGGAAGCTCGAGCGCTACGGGGACGAATTTTTACGGGAAATCGCCGCCTACTGCGACGCGCGCGGGCTGGCGGAGCGGGGCACGCCCCCGAGGCCCGGCACGAAGCCTCCCGGCGAGTACCGTCACCGCGAGGTGGGACGCGCCTTCAACGCCGGCGCGGGGATACACGAACTCATGCGCGCCTACGGCGTCACGCGCGCCACGATAACCGGGCACCTCTACCGCTACATACTCGAGGAGGGAAGCCTCCGGGCCGGCGGGCTCCGGGAGCTTCTCAGCCTGCCAGACTCATCCCGGGACGCGCTTTACCGTGCCTTCGAGGAGGTCGGGAGCGCCTCGCTCAAGCCCGTGTTCGACCTCCTGGGCGGCGCGGTCTCGTACGAGGACATCGCGCTTTACCGGCTGGCGTGGCTCGCGGGAAAAAGCGATAGCGCATAACGTTGGATGGGCCGATCCGCATGGTCCCGGACGGGGCGCGCCCGGAAAAAATAGTTATTGAAAAATGCCACTCGCCGCAAACCCTTGACCGGACACGAGGAGAAGGAGCCATGACCCGACTGGAACGACTGCAGCAGTTCTTCTCCCCCTCCCACATCGCCGTGGTGGGGGCTTCCGAGAAAACGCACTGGTTTCACAACGTCCTGGACGGCGTACGCCGTACCGGCTTCAGCGGCGGGGTGTACCCGGTGAATCCCGGCACCGCCCGGGTGTGCGGCATCCCCGCCGTGCCCTCGATCGCCGATCTCCCCGAGGGCCTTATCGATTTCGCCGCCGTGATCGTGCGCAGCGCCATCGTCCCCGACACCATACGGGCGCTCGCGGCGCGTAACATAAAAAACATTCTCCTCGTTTCGTCCGGATTCTCAGAGACCGAGGGAGAGGGCGAGGTTTTACAGAGGGAGCTTGTCTCGCTCTGCGCAGAACTCGACGTCATGCTCATGGGGCCCAACTGCCTTGGCTTCCTGAACGTGGCGGAAGGCGCCGCGGTCTTCGCAGGGGGCTCCGTCGAGGGGGAACTCCTCCCGGGAAACGTGGGCATCGTGGGGCAGAGCGGCGCGTCCAGCGAGGTGATCGCCACCAAGATCATAAAGAAGGGGCTTGGCATCTCGCTCTTCGTCTCGTCCGGCAACGAGGCCGTCATCTCGTTCGAGGACTGCCTGGAGTACATGGTCATGGACGGGCGCACGCGCGTGGTTATAGGCTTCATCGAGGGCTTCAGGGACGTGAAGCGGCTCGCGCGCATCGCGCGCGAGGCGGCGCGGCGCGGCATTCCCATCGTCGTGATCAAGGTGGGCCGCTCCTCCCGGGGAGTCCAGGCGGCGCGCTCCCACACGGGGGCGCTCGCAGGCGACGACGCCGTCACCGACGCATTCCTCCGCCAGCACGGTATCATCCGCGCCGAATCGATCGAGGAGCTCGTCGAAACGGCGGGGATTCTCTCGCGCTGTATGCTCCCTGCGGGAGGGCGCCTGACGATGTGCACGCTCTCGGGCGGCCTCGCGGGCCTCTATGCCGACCTCTGCGGCTCGCTCGGGATTGAGCTTGCGGACTTTTCCGCAAAGACCATGGCGGCGCTCGCGGAGGCGCTCCCGCCCTTCGCGCGCCCCGGGAACCCCCTGGACGTGACCGGCTCTGGATTCGCGACCGGCATGGACAGGGTGCTTCGCATCCTCATGGACGACGAGAACACCGACGTCGTCGCCACGCTCTCGTTTCCCCCGGACGCGGAAAACGAAGCGCTCACGGCGGGCCACAACGAATACATCCTCAAGGCGCTTCCCGGCGCGCGCAAGCCCGTCATCCCGCTCACCTTCAGGGAGGTGGGCGATTACGCATGCCGCTGGTACCGCGAGAAGGGCCTGTACTACATCGAGCACACGCGCGACGGCTTCCGGGCGATCGCGAACCTCATCCGTTATGCGGAATTCAGGCGAAGGCCGGGGAAGGAATAGGGGGGCCGATCTGCTCACGGGCGCTAGCGGGCGCTTGTCCGCCAGGCAGCGCCCCGAATGAGCCGCGGGTCAGGGCCCGGGGACCGTCCGGCAGGCGGGGACCGATGCCCATCGGCCCCTACGACACGACCATCGCGCCCAGGGTCTCAATGTGCTCCTGCAGCCCCTTGAGCGCATCGAGGAGGGTCCCCGCATTGCGCATAACGCTCTCCATGATCTCGTTCAGGTACTCTATGGACTTGCTCACCTCGTGTGTGGTGATCTTCTGCTCGTCCGTGGAGCGCGCGATGTCCCCGGAGCCCTGCGAGATCCTCGTCATGTTCTCCTGGAGGACGAGCGCGAGCTTCTCCTGCCCGGCGCACAGCTCCACGATCGAGCCGATGGAGCCCCCCACGTTCTTCGCGGCCTGCTCAATCAGGAGGATGACCTGCGCCGACTCGTGGACGGTTTCGGTCTCGCGCGCGATGTCGGCGAGGGTGGTATTGATGTGCTGGTGGATGATTTTCGCCTGCTCCATGGAGCGGTCGGCGAGCTTTCCTATCTCCTGCGCCACCACGGCAAAGCCCCTGCCGGTCTCTCCCGCGCGCGCTGCCTCGATGGATGCGTTGAGCGAAAGCAGGTTCGTCTGCTCGGATATCTCGTTGATGATCTGCGCAATCTCGCGGATCGCCCCGGAGGAATCCTTGATCCGCTGCATGCCGCTCACGATCTCGCCCAGGCGCTTCCTGCTCTCCTCGGTCTGGCTGATGCTCTGCGCGCTCAAAGATCCCGCCTCGCGCGCCGCCTCGGTTATTTTAACAGGGCGCCATGGTACTGCAGCGCGACCTCGTTGTTCTTCTTGATGGCGTCGTCCTGGCTGAGCGCGTTCGTGCTGATGCTCTCGATCGACGCGGTGACCTCCTCGATCGCCGACGACGTCTCCTCGAGGCTACCCCCCTGGCTCGCCATCTCCCCCTGGAGCCTGTCGGCGGTGTCCTTGATGGTCGCCGAAAACGCCTTGAGCTCCTCCGTGGAAGTGCGTACCTTGTCCAGCACCACCGACAGGTGCTCGTTCTGGGCCGACGCCGTCCGCACCGAGTTTTCCAAATCGCGCGCGATGTTGCCCATGCGCTGGGCGAGCACGATGCCGAACGAGACGATGATCGACACGTACCCGAAGTTGATCAGGTAGAGATCGGAGTTCATCACGTTGACGACCAGCAGGATGTCGTGCAGGAGGCAGATGACGAAGATCGCATAGGCGATGAGGATCGGGAGCGCCTCGCGGTTTTTCCTTTTCATTGCCCGCACGATGGGCACCGACCAGATCACCTGCGCAACGATGCCCAGGATTCCCACACCCATGGAGCGCCAGCCCACGATGACCGGGCTCGCCTCGGTCGCCGACAGCGCGATGGCCACGCCCGCAACCGAGTTGACGATGATGATCGTCCTGAGCGCCCGGTTCCCCTGGTCAAGGATGCTCTCGATGAACAGATAGATGAAGATTATCTCCAGGGAGAGCAGTGCGTAGTACAGGTTGTCGGCCTGCGAATAGGAGATCCCGAAATCCGGAAGGCAAAAATGAAACGTGAGGAAGGTCCACAGCACGCTTGCCGCCGCCAGGAAGAGCGCGCTCCTTTCCGCCTTTCCGAACGCCGACTGGAAGATCAGGAGGAGCGCCAGCATGACCGTGAGCACACCGGAGGAGAGCGGGAAGTACTGCGCGAGGAAGCGCTTCCAGAACACGTAGTTCTCCACCTCCTTGAGCTCTCCTATCATGGGACCGTTTTTAAGGTTGTTCGCCGTGTACGAGTAGGCGCAGAACGCGACCAGGTTGGGCTTGCCCTCCTTCATGAGCCCGGGCGGAATAATGTAGTACCGGTCCTGGTTCCAGGTTGAGAAATAGTCGGGCATGTGCCGTCCAGTCTTGCCGATCAGGTTCCCGTTGAAATATGTTTCGTCGGCGGCGTCGATCTTGCCAAGGTAGATCGCGAGGTCCCTGTCTTTCAGGCGGGCTGGAATCTCAACCTGCCTGCGCAGCCAGATCCTCTTCCCGGCATCGAATCCTTTAAGGTGCGAGGGCAGGTCATAGACCGGCCACCCGGCGTCGCGCACCTCCTCCCGCGCGAATTCGCTTCCCTCGCCGTACGACGCCCGCCAGCCGTCCGAAATGTCGACGAAGCTCGCCTGCGAGCACCCGGCCGCCGCAGCCGCAAGGGACAGGACAACAAGTACTAGAACGCGTTTCATTCGTTTCATGATCAGACCACCTGGAAAGTATGCGGCCCCTTACGGACCGCGTCTGCCCTGCTGCGTGCGTCCCTGCCCCCCATCCCCGGCACACGGGGCGAGAGCGTGAATTCATGCGGCGCGGATGGAAACTTCCAACTACAGCGCCACGGCAAAATCCCGCAACGGTTTTTGACGGACGCCGGATCCCGGAATCGGTCGCAATTTAATATTGTAATATATGCAACGCTGTTGCGCTAATGTCAATTACAATTATTTATTTTATTCTCCCCTCCGTATGAGTTTTCATGGAAACGACTGCAAATGCGAATGGAGAGCCCTCAATGCTGCGTCGGGTAATTCCTGAACACCTAGCAAGGCGAGGCACGGCGAAATATCTCAGGCGATTTTACACCTGTAAGGCGGTGTGGCGGCTCTCCCCAGCATAATTCCCAGCAAAGAATGCCCGATCTGGTTCGTTTCAAGATAACATGGGGAGAAAATTCGGAATAGTTATGCCCGCTCTCTGGATCGCGCAGCAGTTCCTCCAGGTAACTCTCAGCAGCAATCGCTACCAGATAAGAGAGCGAAAACCTCCCCAACTTGCGAAAACCGGTAGCAAATTCATTCTCATTCTTCCTGAACCTCATTGGAAAGCAATGCCATTGCTTCCGCGGATCCCTCGGTTGATACCTTACCAGGGTACATCCCCCCTGGAACCGGTCCATGTCGCGCAGGATGCGCCTGAGAAGCATTATGACGATCTCCCGGCGGGTCTTGTGGAGTTTCACGGCGGCACGGGCAATTTTAACAAACACCGAGTGTTTCATGTTGATCGAGGCTCGCAGCATTCCGTATTCTCCGGAGAAAGGATGCATGTCCTGAATGAATACGAATGCGACCTCGAAAGCATTAACACATTTCCGGATTCCACCCCGATCAACCGTGGGCCATTTCAACAAGCGCCTTCATCGTCTTCCAGGTGCGCGTAGTCGCGGGAACGCCCAGCTTTTTCTCGAAGGCGGTATTGTTGAGCTTCGACCTGCCGTACCCGTCGGGGCAGTAGAGGTATGCTTCACGGCCCTTCACCGCGTACCTCTCGTTCTTCGATTCGCCCATGGCCAGTCCCGCGAGGACATCCTTCGCCGGTTGCGCCGCGAGGAGCGTGACATGGAGCCTGTCCTCGTCAACGCCGCGGTCTTTGAGCAGAGGATTGCCGGCAATGATCTTACCCTGTTCGTCGGCCGTCCTGACGATCACCGTCACGTCGAACCCGAAATTTTTGCGGATGGCTTCGCCGATCAGCGTCTCCGCCTTCCAGGTATCTTTCGCGGACGAATCGGAGACGACGTTTCCGCTCTGGATGAAGGTCCGCACGTTTTCAAATCCAAGCGATTCAACGAGCGCGGCCAGCTCCGCCATTTTCACGGGCTTCCGGCCGCTCACGTTGATGCCGCGCAGGAAGGCGATGAGGGTCATGGTTGTGCGGCTCCGAGAATGCTCATCATCAGGAATTGCCTCACAACTTATCCCACTCGGAGATTTCTCCATGGCCTATCTTGCCCATCACCGAGTCAAAATCCGCAAGTATCTGTTTCCTGCCCTTATTCTTTAGATACCTGATAAAGAAGTCCGACACCTCGATCTCCTTGATCTCTTTCGTGAATGCATACAGGGCCAGCTGATTAATGGAAACGCCCTGCCGGTCGGCGATCTGCTCGATCTTATGCTTCAATTCACGGGGGACCCTGATGGTCAGTACGCTCGATTTAGCCTTCATGATTTTTCCTCCAGAGACATACGAAATCCGACGGCATTTCTCCGGGAATTCAATCCACCAACATCTCCCTTACCGAGCGCTTCACAGCCGATATGGATGCATCGCTTATCGTTCCCAGCTTCCTGATGATCCGGGTATTATCTATCGATCGGATTTGGTCCAAAACTATCCAGCCCTTCTTGTTTTTGAAGGTGAGCGGAATTCGTGTAGGAAAGCCGTGTGACTTAGTCGTCATGGGAGCGATAATTACAGTCTTGATATTGCGATTCATCTCATCCGGAGAGATTACCAGACAGGGACGTGTTTTCTTTATCTCATGACCTATCGTGGGGTCCAGGTTGGCCAGGTACACTGAGTACTGTGATATTTCCATGCTCACCATTCCCAGTCATGTAGATCGATCGAATCGTCGATGATGAGCTCGTCCTGTCCGATCGCATGCATCTTTTTGAATGCCTCATCCCACCCCTCACGAACATTACGTATAGGCCGCAGCGTGATCTCGCCGCTTTCCTCGTTGAAAACCAGCTCGATACGGTCATCAATTTCGAGCTGCTTCAGGATGCGGTTTGGAATCCGGATGCCTCGGGAGTTGCCAATAGGTATTATCTTAGTTACCACTTCGTTTCTCCACGTATGTAATTATAATGTAATTATTATCGGAGTGAGAGTCAATTGTTTTATTCTTTGATGGATTCTAAAAGAGCGGCAAACATTTTCTGCCTTTCCACAATGGCAGTGCGCATATTGTTGATGCGCACTGCCTGAATGATTCCTCAGTGAATGCTAAATGGTTACTGTAATGTCTACTTCAACTCCCCAAACCTCTTGAACAGCACCGGGAACTCGGCGGCCGTCTGCTGCATGATCGTGGAGCGCCATTCGGGCGCGCTGGGGAAGTACATCTCGCGGAAGTTCGCCTTCGCCTCGTCAAAATCGCCCTGCGACTTGCCCCCAAAGTTCGCGGCCTGGTTTTCCATGATCGTGATCTTGAGCGAACGGATTGATCCCATCGTCGTCTGGCTGTCCATGGTGCCGTATTCGGCGGTCATGCGGAGCACCGTCTTCGCGGGGAAGAGCTTCTCGATCCAGTCGGTGAAGTCGCCCGTGGTGACGTAGAAGTCGCCCGTGTCGCCCCAGTCCACCGTGTAGCCCGCGAACACCTTCTTCGCCGCCTCGAGGTTTTTGGGGATCGTTATGGGGTTGGGGAAGTAGTGCATCTTCCCGCGCTCGCCGTAGCCCGTGTGCAGGTCCATGACGAAGACGCGCGCGCTCCCCGCGGCGCTCTTCGTGATGAGCGCCTCTATGGGCGCCTTCTGCGGGACGAACTCCTTCCCGCCGTAGTACACGCCCTTGGGGAACTCGTACTGGCCCCTGAGGATCGACTCGCGCAGCGTCCCCATCCCGTACTTCACGATGTAGTAGATCGCCTTCACGGGGAAGAAGACGTATCCCGGGCTCCAGGTGCTGAGCTTCTCGTCCGGGTTCAGGAGGTCCCTGATGACGGGGTAGCCCGCGTTCTTGATCGCGAAGAGCTTCGCATCCGTGTCGAAGTTGCGGTTCAGGTCCACGTTGCCCTCGTTCACCCGTCGCGTGTTTTTCATGCCATACGGGTTAATTATATGGATGAAGAGCACGCCGGTCGTCGCAAGGTCCATCCCGGGAACGAGCTCGCGCATGATCATGCGCTGCACCGCGCTTCCCGCGAAGCCCTCGATCCCGTGCACGCCCGAGCTCACGATGATGAGCCCCGTCTGCCCCTTCTGCGCGGGGACCATGCACGCGTCTATGGTGAGTCCCTTGTCGGCCGCCATCGGGATGGCGGTGATCTCAACGCCCTTGTACGCGCGCTTGAGATCGTCGGCCTCCTTGAGGAAGCGCGCGCGGCACTCCTCCCAGGTATCGGCGTAGTATGCGAGCTTTGCCTTGTCCACCGCGACGTCGCCGCCCTTCGAACAGCCCGCCGCGCACGCGAGCGCGAGCGCAACCGCGAGAACCGCCATCATTCGACGCATCATGTCTCCCTCCGGGAATCCTCATCAATTTATTTCCACGCGCCGGGAAGGCGCGTGCACGGAACACGGAGAGTATCCCCGATTCCTGGGTAAAGTCAAGCCTTTTCATTCGAGGGGGCCGACGGGCGTACGTCCGGACGGGTGCGCCGTTCCCGGAAAATGTCATTGCGGCGTGCTTCTCTCCCGCTCATTATTCACCGGGGGCGCGGAGCGATGGCGGGCGCGAACCATTCCCGCACCATCGGCCGCCCGGCGGCCAGAGCCGTTCCTGCCGGCTCCCGCCCAAGCGTCATCACCCGTGGAACGGGACGGAGAGCACAATGGAAAACGGAATCCTGGTGCGCGAAGCCACAACCGCCGACATGGAACAGGTCAGGGCGATCTTCCGCGAATTCGTGGCGTACCACGCGCTTTGCGACCCGTCCTTCGTCAAGGTGGAAAACCACGACGGGCTCTTCGCGGCCTATGCCGTGGAATCCGCGCGCGACGGCCGCGGCATGCTCCTGGTCGCCCTGCGCGGCGGCGAGGTCGCGGGCTACTGCCTGGGCCTCGTCCAGGAGAAGCCGCCCGTCTACCCGGACCCGTCGTACGGGCTGATCGACAACCTCGCGGTGATGGAGCGCCACCAGCACCAGGGCGTGGGCGCAGCGCTCTGCGTGGAGATGCGCCGCTGGTTCCACGCGCGGGGAGTAAAGCGCATCGAGGTCTGCGCGGCGGTGAGGAACCCCAAATCCACGCGCTTTTGGAGGAAGATGGGCTTTGAGCCGTATATTGAGCAGATGTTCGACACGACCGCCGGTGCGCGTACCGGTCCCTGACGGCGCCCCCAAAATATCCGCGTGCGGGAAGCCGGTGCGCTGATCGGCCCCCCACCCCCTGAACTGCGCGCCGCGGTGATGTGCGCTCTAGAAAATGGTGCTGCGGCTGTATTCCAGGTAGTCCGGATGGATCTTCAGGAGCAGGCGCTCCTCGTTCGCCCTCCAGTACAGGACGTTCGCGGCGAACGGGAAGGCGCAGAGGAACGACGCGCCCGCGTCCATGAACGCGGCCCATCCGAAAAGCCAGCACAGGAATGCGAAGTACATGGGATGGCGCATGTACCGGTAGATCCCGTTGGTCACCAGCGTGCCGTTGAATCCCTCGAGCTTTTTCAACTGGAACAGGGCGCCAAAAAACAGGATCATTCCAAAAACGAAGACGGCGAGGCCCGCGCCGCGCGCGATGGGACCCAGGCCCACCGGCCACGGGTCCCACGTGCACATCTGGAACCAGGAGACCCACAGGACGCACATGTCGGCGAAGACCATGGCGAACACGGCTTTTTTCTCCGGATCGACCCGGCCGCGCTCTTTCAGGAATTCATAGACAGCGCGTCCCGCATGCGCGAGTATCGACAGGGTCAGAAAAATGAAAAACATGCGATCCTCCTTTTACCCGGTCCCGGATCACCGATCGGATCTTTGTGGAACCGATTCGCGATTCGATCCTGCACAGGCATCTCTATCGCGCGCGCATTTCGTACACGGTGGTCCCGACCGGCGTGACGAACCTCCTGGTCTTGAATTTGGCCCCGGGGACGTATCCCTTCACGGTGATGCTTATGGGCCGCTTGTAAACCTGGATATCGTCGGCGTCCTGGATGATCGTCTCGAAGATGGAGATCTCCAGGTTGCATCCCAGCACCGGGCCGTCCGCGGGCCAGGCAACTGTCATTCTGGCGACGCCGTGGTACTCCAGGCTGTCCACGCGCGCCTCCCCGGGCGAATGGGCCGCGTGGAAGACCGCCTCGAAGATGCCGCGGCCCCGGTCCTCGAACGAAAGGTAGCGGTAACTGAGCCCCCCTCGGTCCGGTGCCATGAGCGCCCGGCGCAATTCGCCATCATCGTCGGGCCAGCGGCCGCGGGAGTTCCGGTACGCGAGCGCGCCGTCCACGAGCGGGGAAAACTCCTCGATAATCGCGACCGGGAAGACGGCGGCGGCCCCGGCATAGGCTTCGACGCGCTCAACGAGGCTCCGGGAGGCGCATCCCAGCGCGAGCGCGACCAGTGCCGCCATAGCCATCGTCCTATTTATTTTCATGCGTGTTTTCCTAACAGC
>CALMJO010000512.1 GCA_937864375.1 uncultured Spirochaetota bacterium | reverse complement strand
GAGCATAGCTGCTGCAACTTTTCGCTTTCGTGGCGCGCGCCGCACCTGGGACATTCAAGGTGTGTGACGAACATTTATTTCTCCTCTCCAATTCATATAATCCTGCCCTTCGACCCGCACAGCATTCAAATATTTCCCGTCTATGACAACAATAATTTCCGGTTGAACGGCATTGCTCACGGAAAAAGAATATCCATGAAGCACTATCATTTTTTCGCCGGACTAAAAGACAAGCGTGACCGGTTCGCGTACGCTTTCCCCCGGATAGTTTTTAGCCCCTTCCTCCGGGTGTCGTTTCCGCGGTACGCAGTCAATTACACGGCCACTTGAATCGCGTCCGCCATAGTGTACACGTTGCCCATCCTCATCCTCCCCCCGCCGGCGATGTTTTCAGGCAGAGAATGACACCATGGGGCATAGGGGGAGCGATCATCAGCGTGGGCTTCATCTTCCTGTTTTTCGTATAACCGGCCACGCGCCTAATCCTCCATCTCGAGCGTCACCCTGTCGACCTTCGCGAGGTCGCGCTCGTAGTAGAACGCGCCCGCGAAGAAGAGGAGCGTGGCGATGACGAGAAACACCGGCAGAACCTTCAGCGCGGATTCTATCCCGAAAGAATCGGAGAACGCGCCGATCACTATCGGCGCGGTTGAGGCCCCCAGCAGGTTCTGCACGATCACGGCAATGGCGTACGATATGGCCCGCAGCCCCGGGTGCACCACGTCCTGGGTCACTGCGATCACTCCCGGCGAGAACGCAACAATGAGCGCCCCGACGAACAGGAACATTACGAATTGAGCGGGACCGCGAACAAGCGTAAAGGATGCAAAGAGCAATACGGCGCACAGGACATTCGTCACGCACCCGAAGAAAAGCCGGGCCCTCGGGTTTTTCCGGTACCACGCGTCGGTCAGGTACCCGCCGACCGGAGCGCCCACGATGGCCAGCATCATTATAAGGCCGGTTTTCACGCCCGCCTGGCTTATGCTGATTCCCTCAATGCGGTGGAAATATGTGGGCAGCCAGGTCAGCAGCGCGGTGGTGACGAAGGCGCAAAACGCGAAGCCTGTGTAGGTCAGGATGAGGGACGGGGTGCGCGTGAATTGACGAACGATGTCGCCCCTGCTCATTTTCCGGGCGGCCGGGCCTTCATCCTTCTCCAGTCTTACCGTCTTGTAGTCCTTCACGAAAAAGAACATAATGCCCACGATGATACCGGGGAACGCCACCAGGCCGAATGCGTGCCGCCAGCCCCAGTGCTCGGCCACGATGCCGCCAATGGCGATGCCCAAGGCGCTTCCCAGCGGGATGGACGCCTGCCATATACCCACGATGCGCGCCCGCTGCTCCTGCGGGAAAATCCCCGCCAGCATGGCCGTGCCGCCCGGAGCGTATCCCGCTTCCCCTACGCCGATGACGCCCCGCGCGATAAAGAGCTCCTTAAAGTTCCTTGCCAGGGCGCATGCCGCGGTGCCCAGGCTCCAGACCAGCGCCATGAGCGCGATGGTCTTCTTCCTGCTCCAGCGGTCCACCAGGAGGGACACGGGAAAAGTGAATGCAACGATGGACCAGTATACCGCCGACACCGTCATGCCGCACTGCGCGTCGGTAAGGCCCCAGGCTTCCTTGATGTAGGGGAAGAGCGAGGTGACCACCAGGCGGTCCATATAGTCGAAAAGGTACAGCAGGAAGAGAAGAGTGAATATGTAATAGGAATACGACTTTGAAAGGCGATACTCGGCTGTTTTCCCCTGCGCGCTCATGAGCAACCTCCTCTAAAAGTTATGGGCCGCGGCGCTACAACTCCATCACCTGCCCGCCATCCACGTTGATGGCCTGGCCTGTTATGTACGAAGATTCCCCGGACGCGAGAAATGCCGCGAGGTCCGCGACCACTTCAGGCTGAGCGAAATATCCCAGGGGAATCTCTTTGCTTCGTTCCTTTTCCCGCTCCTCCGGGGTGGTTTCGAACCACTGCGCTTCCAGTTCCAGCCGCCACCGCTGCAGCCCGGTCATGATGAGCCCGGGGCAGATGGCGTTCACCCTGATGCCGAAAGAGGCCAGCTCCTTGGCCATCACCTTCGTGAGTGTGATGACCGCCGATTTGGCGCAGCCGTAAGCGCCGTTGAACGGCAGCGGCGACTTGCCGGCCTTCGACGCCACGTTGAGAATGCATGTGCTGGAGCCGAACATGAGCGGTAGCATGGCCTTGGAGACGCGGTAGGTGCCGTGAAAGTTTATATCGAAGGTCTTAAGCCAGGCGTCGTCGTTGTAGGTATGAACCGCGCTGGGAACGCCGAGGGCGGCCCCGGCATTGTTCACCAGCACGTCAAGTCGCGGGAAGGCGGCCTTAACTTTTTCCACGGCCTTGTCCACGGAGCCCTGGTTCGTAACGTCCAGGTCCAATGGAACGGTCTTTACGGAGTGGCGCTGCGAAAGCAGCCCGCATAGTCGCCCGAGCTCTTTCCCGTTTTCCGGCCAGAGGTCGGAGAGGATGATATGACATCCCAGCGATGCGAGCTTTCCGGCGATCGCATAACCTATTCCGGTCTCTTTTCCGGCCCCGGTGATGAGGGCGCACTTGCCCTTCAGGTCTTCATACGGCATAGCGAACCTCCTGGACTCGACTGCGCGGCGCTGTAACAATCTCTAGCTAATGGCGCGGGGCCCCGCGCGATCACATCTTCAGCCCATCGACCTTGTAGCCGCTCACCATGGCCAAGGCCATCGCCCCGGGGCTCATGGCCGCAGGATCGGTGAGCACGTTTACGCAGGTGGGCCGCCCTGAAGCGAAGGCCTCTTCCAGCGCCGGCCGGATGTCCGCGGGCTTTTCCACCAGGATGCCCTTGCCGCCCATGGTCTCCACGGTGCGGTGGTACTCAATGAGCCCCAGCTCCGTACCCTCTTCTATTGAACGGCCCAGCTTGATGCGCTGGCTGTGCCGGATCATCCCCCATCCCCTGTCGTTGTTTATGACGACCACCACCGGTATTTTTTTCCGTATGGCGGTATCGAATTCCATGAAGTTGAAGCCCACGGAGCCGTCGCCGATCACGTTGAGCACGCGCTTACCGGGGTAAAGCATCTTCGCCGCGATGGCGTAGGGAATGCCCACGCCCAGGCAGCCGTAAATGCCCGACTCCAGGTAGTGCCCCTCGGTGCGGACCGTTCTGCTGATCCCGGCCCAGATCTGCGTATCGCCGCCGTCGGCGATGACGATATCATCGTCACGGTTCATGAACTCGTCGATCTCCCGCAGGAGCCGCGCGGGGTGCATGGGCAGTGCGTCGCTCTCGGATTGGAGCTTCGCAAGGTTCTTGATCGGGACCTCCTTCTCGCGGAGCTCCTCCACCCAGGGAGCGAAGCGGCCTTTGAGCTGCGCGCCGGGCTTCCTCTCGTCCAGCAGGCGGTTGCATTCCCTCAGCAGCTCGCGGATGTCGCTCACCACCGGGAGGTCTACGGTGTGGTTCCTCCCAATCTCCTCCGGCTCTATGTCCGCCTGGACCATCTTCGCCGCGGGATTGAAGAGCGCGCCGCACCCGTAATACAGGCTGATGCGGTTTCCCAGGAGCACCACGAGGTCGGCGTTCATGTTGGCGTACCCCGCGCATCCCGGCCGTATGAGGAGCGAGGACTGGAAACAGAGGGGGTGGGTGTCCGATATGACCCCGCGGCCCTGCGTGGAGGTGAACACAGGGGCGCCGGTCCGCTCGATAAAGCCCGCGAGTTCCCGGCCCGCTCCGGAGTAGTAGGCGCCGCTCCCGGCGATGATGACCGGCTTCCGCGACTCCTCCAGCATCTCCACCAGCCGGCGCGCCCCGCCCATGTCCACCACCCTTGCCTCGGGGACCGTGTTGGTTTTTTTCACCGAGGCCCGGTCCACCTCCGTGTTCAGGATGTCGATGGGGAGCTCAAGGTACACGGGACCGGGACGCCCGCTTATGCAGGTCCTCCACGCCATGTCGACGAATTCATGCACGCGCTCCGCCTTCTGGCAGATAAAGCTCTTCTTCACCATGGGATTTATGACCGCGCACTGCACCATGTCCTGCAGGTCCAGCTTTTCGCAGGCCCCCAGCCCCACCACTCCCGCAATAAGCAACAGGGGCGAATTGGCCAGCCTCGCGTTGGCCACCGGGGTCAGAGCATTGGTGAATCCGGGGCCGGCGGTCACCATGGCAACCCCGGGTTTCCTGGTCATGCGCCCCCATGCCTCGGCCATGAAAACCGCGGCCTGCTCGTGGCGGGTTGAAAGCATGCGCACTCCGGCCCTGTCCAGGGCGTCATGAAGCGGATAGGTATGCCCCCCCGCGATGAAAAACACATGGTCGACGCCGCGCTCCACGAGCGCCTCGGCGGCAAGCGCTCCGGCCTGAACCCGGGCTTGTGAATCGGTCATATCATCCTCTCGAAATAAACTGATTGACATATTTTAGTATTGTCGACAATATCTATTCTCATTCTGCCATTGACAAGGTATTTAGTCAAGAACATTTCGCCCCGCCAAACCCTTCCGGAACAGGCGGAGAAGGTATAAAAATTTAAAACGTCAACACGAGGAACCACAATGGTACATTTTCTGGCGCACGGGAAAAACGACAACGTGGCGGTCGCAGTGGTGGATGTCAAATCAGGCGAGGCCTGCGAATGCCTCAACATGGAAAGCGGCGAGCGCTTCACCATCAATGCCGGCATGGACATCCCGCTGGGGCACAAGATAGCCCTCAGGGACTTCACGCCCGACGACACCATCATCAAGTACGACAACGACATCGGCCGAGTCGTGGCGCCCATACAAAAGGGCCGGCACGTGCATGTTCAAAACGTGAAGACAAAGCGCTGGTAGCTTCAACAATTCAAGGAGAACTGTAATGAAACAATACGGATTCATGGGATACCGGCGCGAGAACGGCGCCGTGGGCGTGAGGAACCACGTGCTGATCCTCCCGCTGGACGACATCTCAAACACCGCCTGCGAGGCGGTGGCGCACGTGATCAAGGGAACGCTGGTGGTGCCGCACTCGTACGGGCGGCTGCAGTTCGGCGAGGACCTGGAGCTCTACTGGCGGATCATCATAGGAGCGGGGCGGAACCCCAATGTCGCCGCCGTGGTGGTCATCGGCATCGAGCCCCTGTGGACCGAAAAGGTGGTGCAGGGGATCCGCGAGACGGGAAAGCCCGCATGGGGGTTCTCCATAGAGCGCAACGGCGACCTCAAGACAATCGAGCAGGCATCCCGGAAGGCCATGGAATACGTACAGTGGGCGTCGGAAATCCCGAAGGTTGAATGCTCCATGGATGAGCTTTACGTATCCATAAAGTGCGGCGAATCGGACACCACCTCGGGCCTGGCGGCCAATCCTACCGTTGGAGAGGCGATAACGAAGCTCGTGGAGATGGGCGCCACGGTAAGCTTCGGCGAGACCTCCGAGATCACCGGGGCGGAGCACGTGGTCCGGGCACGGGCCGCCACGAAAGAGGCAGGCGACGAGTTCTACCGCGTGTGGAGCGAGTACAATGATTTCATCAACGCCAACAAGACCAGCGACCTCTCCGATTCGCAACCGACCAAGGGCAACATCGCCGGCGGCCTCACCACCATCGAGGAAAAGGCCTTCGGCAATGTGCAGAAGATCGGGAAAAAGGTAACCTACAAGGGCGTGCTGAAGCCGGCCGAGGCGCCCCGTGGCAAGGGGCTCTGGTTCATGGACACATCCTCTGCGGCGGCGGAGGCCGTCACGCTGTGGATGGCTTCCGGAGCGGCCATACACCTGTTCCCCACCGGTCAGGGCAACGTGATCGGCAACCCTATTACCCCGGTGATAAAGCTCTCGGCCAACCCCATAACCTGCAAAACCATGAGCGAGCACATAGACCTTGACGTGAGCGACATCCTCCAGGGTAAAATGACACTGGAACAGGCGGGCGACGCGCTGCTCGGGACAATCCAGCGCACGGCGGGAGGGAGGCTCACCGCCGCCGAGGCGCTAGGCCACGTGGAATTCGTGATTACGAAGCTGTACCGGAGCGCATAAGGTCTTTCCGGCAACAGGGAACCATTGGTGAAATACGAACTCGTATGCGAGTACATACACTGCGCCGGCAAATCCGTCCATGTACTCGGCATCGCGGAAAGCGAGGAGACGGCGCGACGATGGATGGAGGCGCATCACGCCGGGGGACGCCCGGGCGACGCTCCCCCCGATCCGGCCTGCTCCTGCCCCGTGGAATTCTGCGTGATGCGTTCCCAGAGGCCGGCGTTCTCATATCGTGTCATTAACGAAACGCCGTGACGACCGGCTTGACGGCACCGGCTGACCCGGCGTGTACATCATCAGGGGAGATGGTTTCAGGGAATGCTTGATGAGAAAATTCAACAACTCGGCTTCAAACCCAGCGTGCTGGGCCAGCAGGTGGCCGGCGTGCTGGCGGAGGCCATCCTTGACAATGACCTCAAGGGCGGCGAGCAGCTCGTGGAAATGGAGCTCCAGAAGAAATTCGGCATAAGCCGGTCGCCGCTTCGCGAGGCCTTTCGCGACCTCGACAAGATGGGGCTGGTGGAAATAGTCCCGCACAAGGGGACATTCGTAAGGAAGGTCACCGGCGAGGACATCCGGCAGACCTACCCCATCCGCGCGGTCCTCGAATCCCTGGCAGCCGCCGAGGCGCACCCGCGCATGGCCGGTGATGGCCTGGCCCGGCTTTCCGATTGCATCACGAACATGGAAAAATATTTCCTGAGCGACGACAAGATCGCGTACTGGAAACAGCACTTCATCTTTCACGAGATCTTCATCAACGCGTCGGGGAACGGCGTGCTCATCGATATACTGCGCATCGTGCGCATGCGCACGCACCGGTACCGCTTCTCGCTGCGTTATTACCAGGACAATTTCCGGGAAAACCTTGCCGTTCACCAGGCCATTCACGGCATGTTCATGGACAGGAGCGCGCCGATTGCGAAGCTTTCCGCCCTGGTCCGCCGTCACATCGAGGAGTCATCGGTAAAATTCATCGATTACATAGAGACCCACGAAATCGAATAGCCGAGCCGCCATTCCCTGACGCTGCGCTTGTACTCGCCCGCATAACGGTCGACACCGGAAGCGTCCATTAAAAACTCTTCTTCGCGCTCCCCGGATGAAACAATGCGCTTCTCCCGGTTTTTCCTGAGATTTATTTCATCCCAATTGAAGCCGCCAATATTTGAAAATCAAATTCCTTCATTTGTATATGTATGATGTATACAGCAATAATTTCAGTTAAACAGTTCTATTATGGAATTTTTTCAGTAAAAGAGATTGGCGTCGTTGCGTTTGGTTATGGCGCTACAGCCCAAGCTCCAATAGCTTTTCGCGGGTGGGTATGCCGTCCAGGTCCCACCCCATGAGGGCATAGTAGTCGTCGAGCATGGATTCCAGGTCCACCGTGGAGCCCTTCGCGTGCCCGTCCGGCAGCGGCTCGCGGAGGAACCGCTCCGGCAGGGTGTCGTCCTTCCGGGAAAGGCCCAGGCGGATATTGTACAACCTTTCCAGGTTGATGATCCGTTCCGCGGCCGTGAGGAGTCCCTGTTCGTCCATGGGGCGGCCGGTGGCCATGGTGAAGGCCCCCGCCAGCGCCTTTACGGAAAGCACCACGCGGAGCGTAGAGCACACCCCTATGGAATCGGCAATGCACATGGAAAACTGCTGGTCGCGCTGGAGCTTTCCCTTTCCTTCGATGCTGAGCGTGCTCTTCGCCGCCATCTCGGGCCCCATGGTGGTGGCGTACATGTGATGCGCGCCCTTGGGCGAGAGCGCGTAGGTAAGGGCCATGCCCTTGCACCCGCGGGGATCGTACACGCCGAAACCCTGTCCCTTGCTGTGCATTCCAAGCTCCGGAGCCCCGAAGCGCTCCGCAGCGGCCTTTATTCCTTCCGCGAGAATATCGCCGATGCCCCGGCGCCCCGCGATCATGCGCAGCGCCTCTACGAGGGCCGGTCCGCTGCCAAAGCGGAGCTCAAGCCCGCCGGTGTCCTTCGCGGTGATGATGCCCTTCCCGAAGCATTCCATGGCCAGCGCCACCGCGCCCCCCGCGTTCATGGTGTCGAAGCCGTACTCGTCGCAGATCTGCGTGGCCTTCACGATTGCGTCCCAGTCGCTCACGCCGCAGTTCGCGCCCACGAGACCGATGGTCTCGAACTCCGGGCCCTCCAGCAGGACGGAACCGAAGGCCCCGCCGGCGCGGCTTCGCTTGCCGCACGCGACCGGGCAGGCGTAGCACGACGCGTCGCCGACCACGATGTCCTCGCGCATCCGGGGCCCGTCGATCCGCGTGCCCTCGGGGAAATATCCCTCGGTGAAGTTACGCGTGCATAAATACCCCAGGTCGTTCACGGTACGGAGCATCTCGTTGGTCCCGTAGGTCCGCCGCTCCTTTGCCTTTGGGTGCGCCTTCAGGTCCCGGTAGAGCGTCTCGGCGAATTCCATCATGCCCTTCGGATCGTGCACGCGGATATCGCCGGTGCCGCGCACGGCTATGGCCTTGAGCTTTTTCGCGCCCATCACGGCGCCGCAGCCGCCGCGCCCGAATTCACGGTACCACCCCGCGGTGATGCACGCGTAGCGGTTGAGCATTTCCCCCGCCGGCCCGATGCAGGCAATCTGGATGCGCTCGTCGCCGCCCAGTTCGGCCCGTAGCGCCTTCTCGGTTTCCGGTATGGTTTTCCCCCATAGGTTCGCGGCGGGACGGAGTTCCATGCGCCCGTCATTGATCCATAGGTAAACCGGTGCAGGGGCTGCCCCCTCCACAATGAGCCCGTCGAAGCCCGCGAATTTGAGCTCCGGCCCCCAGTGGCCTCCGCAGAGTGAATAGGAGTAGGTGCCCGTGAGCGGCGATTTGAACGCCAGGTTTATCTTGTTGCTGCCGGTGACGAGGGTGCCTCCCAGCGGCCCGTTCATGAAAACAAGCTTGTTGCCCGCCGAGAGCGGGTCTGTATCGGCCCCCACCTCGTTGAAAAGATACTGCGCCCCGAGGCCCCTGCCGCCAATAAAGGTCCCCAGGCGGTCAAGGGGCAGGGGCTCCGACCCCGCGGTCCCTGCGCCAAGGTGAACCCGCGCGATGCTGCCGGTGATACCGGTGATGCTATTCATGGGCGCCCTCCCCGCGGAAAAGGACCGCCTGTTCGGGGCAATGCGCGACGCACGAGGGCTCGCCGCCGCACAAGTCGCATATAATCACCTTCTTTTCACCCGGGAGAACGCGCGGCGCTCCGTGGGGACACGCCTTTATGCAGGCGCGGCAGCCCACGCATGCGTCGGGGTCCACGATGATCGCGCCGGTGGTTTCATCCCTGCTCAGGGCCCCGTATTTTTTGCACGCGGGGATGCACGGAGTGTCCGCACACTGCCGGCAGTACACGGCGCGGTCTTTCTGGCTTTCATGGTTCCGCAGTATGGCGATGCACGCGCGCGCGGAATTGATGACGCCAAAATGCGACATGGCGCACCACTGCTCGCAAATCCTGCATCCCACGCACCGGTTTTCGTCGAAGCGGAGGGTGCTTCTTCGTATCATCGTGAGGCTGCTTTCCTGTGAATCCATTTGCCTGGTATCGCGCTCCATTTTCTGAAGTGTATATCATTATGGCGCCGCCGTCAGGAAAAAATTACGGCATATTTCATGCGAACGGGCTTATCAGGTTTCCTCCACCGTTAAAGGCGATGTCAAAATATCCGCCGCGCATTTCCGCATGCTCATGGACGCGCAGGCGTTCGCGGTATGCCTCGGAGACCGCGATCCTCCCGAGGTCCAGGGTGTTCCGTATCCAGACGGCCCGGTATTCCTGCGGTCTCTCCACTCCCGAAATTTCCATTGCCGCCGCGAGCGCGTCCCGGTCGCACTCCATGGTCATCGGGATTTTGCAGCTGTCGGTCCGGTAGGCCGTCCGCGAATTAAGATAGAGGGCCGTATAATCGATTTTTTCCACGAGGCGGCGGGTGGTGATGTCGGCAAGGCCTATGCCCTGGGCGTTTCCCCGAGTCGCGGCGGTAAGGTCGCGCACAAACACGCGCACAACCTTCATCGGGGAAGCCTCCTTCCGCCCCGTGATATTGGTGTCCATCCCGGTGCCGCTGATCTCCTTGCCCATTTCGTCCACGATGAGGAGGTCGATGTCGGAAAAGGGAAGGCGGCCCATGAGGCTTCGCGCGCGGACTAATAGCTCCTTCTCTCCGGGCAGGAAATCCGCGGGCCGGAGCGCCGCCACGGCGGCGATATCTTCATACGCGTTTTGCACGATCGCGAGCCCGAAGGCCACCCGGTTCGATCGGGTGATGATCTTCATCGCCTCCTCCGCCGTCTCCATCCACGATCGCCGATCGATGGCGCGGTGGATCGCCCGGGCGCCCACGCGCTTTCCCAGCCCTATAAGGCACATCTTCACGAGGCCGCTCTCGACATCGCCGATGAACTTTGTGTGCGGTTTTACCCGGTTTACCGCCACGACATGGTCCGCGCCTGCCGCGTGACGGTCCATGTACACGGGATCCCCGTTCCCGGTGACGCCGATGGTCTCGACCTCCATGGAGGAACGGATCTCGCAGCCCATGGTGTTTTCCGTGATGCCGTAGCGCTCGAGCACGCCGCGCTGTCCCCCGGCGGTGCCGCCGCCGTGGCTCCCCATGGCCGGCACTATGAAGGGCTTCGCTCCGAGCGTTTTCATCTCGTCAACCACGGTCCGGATGATTTGATCGATGCCGCGGATCCCGCGGCTCCCCCCGGCGATGGCCACCAATTGTCCCGGCTTTATGGTTCGTGAGAGTTCCAGGCGGGCAAGCTCCTTCCGGACCTCCCCGGCAACGTCTGCAATCGATTCCCGGCTGAAGCGTTGCTCCACCATCACCATACGCGGGAAGGAGAAATAGCTCATTCGCAGCCCTCAGGGGTGCGCGTATCAATGTACTGTGGTATCAGGCTGTCTGTATACATGTAATCCGCGTGAAACGGCCGAACCGTGATCGCGTATCGCTCCATTTCGATATGCTGTTTTGACGTCGAATAAATGATTGTCAAGAACTAAACACCGCGTAGAATCTAATACATGGGAATCTGCGTCCTTTTTCAGGAGAAGCTCCTCGACATATCAATTGATATCGGAAGCGTCCACTACGGGAAATTCAATGCTCCCGGGTTAGAAAGCCCGCGGGACGAGGCTTGATATTTGCGAACATCTTAAAACCGTACCCTTTCTAAAACCCGCGTGAACCAGTCCTCGAACGTTAGATGAATTGTACTCATCGATGAAGAAAAGTCAAGAATGCTGCTTCCCGCTCATCCTGGCGCCCAGCCGGCTTTCATTGATGAATGTTACGGTCCTGCGAATATGGTCTATGGCGGGTATCCGACTGTAGTGGAAGCAGCCGGCGGCCAGGTATTTCACGATAAAGCACCCAGGTGCGTCCGATCAAGGCGCACAAAATGAAAAAGCCCGATGGAAAAAATCCCATCGGGCTTTTTATAATATGGTCAAGCCTCACGACCGATTAGTACAGGTCGGCTGAACACATCGCTGTGCTTACACCTCCTGCCTATCAACCTCGTAGTCTCCGAGGGGTCTTCAGTGGCCTTAAAGGCCAAGGGAAATCTAATCTTGGAGTAGGCTTCCCGCTTAGATGCCTTCAGCGGTTATCCCTTCCGAACATAGCTACCCAGCGGTGCCGCTGGCACGACAACTGGTACACCAGAGGTTCGTCCATCCCGGTCCTCTCGTACTAGGGACAGATCTCC
>CALMJO010000511.1 GCA_937864375.1 uncultured Spirochaetota bacterium | reverse complement strand
CGGTCTTCCCCGTGACTGTCATGCAGTCGCCGTGGAGCATGCCGTGCGCGAGAAGCTCGTTCATGATCGCGGGGATGCCGCCGGCCTCATGCAGGTCCTCCATGTGGTGCGGGCCCGCGGGCGAAAGCGTGCACAGGTGCGGCGTCTTCCCGGAAACGGGGTTGATGTCCTTGAGCGTGAGCTCGATCCCCGCGTAGTGCGCGATTGCCGGGATGTGGAGCGCCGTGTTGGACGAGCCGCCTATGGCCATGTCCACGGCGAGGGCGTTCTCCATGGCCTTGCGCGTCACGATCTTCCTGGGGGTGATCTTCTTTTTAATAAGCTGCATGATCTGTCCCCCTGCCGCCTTGGCGAGGCGCACCCGGTCGGCGTGTACCGCGGGAATGGTGCCGTTGTAGGGGAGGGCGAGGCCCAGCGCCTCGGAGAGGCAGTTCATGGAGTTCGCGGTAAAGAGGCCCGCGCATGATCCTGCGCCCGGGCAGGCGGCGCACTCGAGCTCGTGGAGCTCGTCCTGCGTCATGAGGTTTTTCGCGACCTTTCCCACGGCCTCGAACATGTTGGATACCGACACGGTTTTCCCGTGGAGCCGGCCCGCGAGCATGGGACCGCCGCTCACGAGGATCGTGGGGATATCCATCTTCACCGCGGCGATGATCATGCCCGGGATGATCTTGTCGCAGTTGGGTACCAGCACCAGCCCGTCAAAGGGGTGCCCCATGGCCATGATCTCGATTGAGTCGGCGATAAGCTCGCGGGAGCCCAGGCTGTACTTCATCCCCTTGTGGTTCATGGCGATGCCGTCGCACACGCCTATGGTGGAGAACTCGAGCGGCGTGCCGCCCGCCGCGAGGATGCCCTTCTTGACCGCGGCCACGAGCGTGTTCAGGTGGATGTGCCCGGGGATGATCTCGTTCGCGGAATTGGCGATGCCTATGATGGGCCTGGCGAGCTCCTCGTCGGTGAGGCCGATTGCGCGGAAGAGCGAGCGGTGCGGCGCCTTCTCGAGTCCCTTTTTCATCAGATCGCTTCTCATGGTGCTCCTCCTCGTTCCGGTAATCCGAGCGCCGGGCGGCGTCCACCGGGAAGGGGGCCGACGGCGGCGCGGTGAGAAATGAACGTGGGCACGAACCCGGGGAATGTCAAGAATTAATCGCGGATTTTACGCTTTCCCGCCGAATTGTTATTGATGCACGGCGCCCTCCCGGCTACATTCCGGGGATTCAAGCTGGCTTCACACCTGGGGGGTGCGCGATGAAACGGTTCGTGGTATTTTGCATGATGATCCTGGCCCTGGCGGCATGGAGCGGGAGCGCCGGCGCGGTCGACGAGGTTACGCTCAAGGAACTCGCGGAGGGCATCGATTCCTACAAGGGGAAGACCCTCACCCTGAAGCTCAGGTACAAGATGCTGAACCGCCTCTCCAACAAGATCATTTTCTACGACAAGAGGAATTACGACATCGAGTTCGACGTGGAGCCCATGGTGAAGGAAGAGGCGTTCACAAACATGATGCTCAACGCGCGCGAGGGGGTGGAGTACCTGGTGACCTTCGACGTGGTGCGGCTGGGGTCGCTGGGCTACGTGGTGGGCGCGCTCAAGCGCTTCACGCCCGTCGCGCTCGAGAAGCTCCCCTGAGGGAGGCGCATAAAAAGATAAAAGGCAGAATAGCTGGGCGGCTATTCTGCCTTCCATGTTGAAAACTTACGCGCAGTGCCAAGAATTAAATATAGTAGTAATTCGGGAGGGAATTACCATATTTAACCTTGTAGTGATAAGATCGGCAGGGCGTGATGAATACTTTAGCGTTTTTTTGAAAAAAAATGACCCGGGCGGAAATCAATAATGTTGTTGGCAGGCGGGGGACCCGGGACTACGATGAGCCCATGAACGGGAGAGTCATTAAAATATACGGCCTGTACTACCTGGTGCAGTACGGCGCCGGGCGGGTGAACTGCGTGCTGCGCGGGAAGCTCAGGACGAGCCCGGGGGTTGGCGCCTTCAGCGATCCCGTCGCGGTGGGCGACCTCGTGGAGTTCGAGCTCCACGGCGGGGATTCGGGCACCATCCACGAGGTGCTTCCGCGCAGGGGGGTCTTTTCCCGGAAGGAAAAGGGCAGGAACAAGCGCGAGGACATCATCGCGAGCAACGTGGACCAGATCACGGTGATCCAGTCCTTCCGCCGGCCGGGCCTGAACCTGCGCTTCGTGGACAGGCTCTCCGTGCGCGGCGCATCGGGCGGCATCCCGGTGGTGCTGGTCATCAACAAGGCGGACCTCGCGGACCAGGACACGGTGGACTACGTGGAGGAGTACTACGCGAACGCCCCCATAGACGTGATCATGGTGAGCGCCCTCACCGGCGTCAACATGGAGCACCTGCACGAGGTATTCAACGACCGGACATCGCTCCTCGTGGGCTATTCGGGCGTGGGAAAGTCGAGCATCCTGAACAGGCTCTACCCCGGCCTGGACCTCCGCGTCGCCGAGGTATCCGAGAGCACCGGGAAGGGGAAGCACACGACGACGAACGTGGAGATGGTCTACTGCCAGGGCGACACCTCGATCATCGACACGCCGGGCCTGCGCGAGTTCGGGCTCATGGACATAGAGCCGCACCTGGCGGGCAACTACTTCTACGAGTTCCGCGAGCTCGGAAAGTCCTGCCGCTTCAATCCCTGCACGCACGACCACGAGCCGGGCTGCGAGGTGAAGCGCCTCATCGAGGAAGGCTATATCCACGAGGACAGGTACGATTCGTACATCAATATCCTGACGGACATCAGGGACAGCAGGGAGCGTAAGTACCAGTGATATCGGTGGAGGGGCTCACGGTAGAATTCGACGGGCACCGGGTGCTGGACGGCATCGGTCTCGAGGTTCCCAGGGGCGAGCTGCTGGTCCTCGTGGGCAAGAACGGCTGCGGCAAGTCGGTGCTGTTAAAAGCCATCGCGGGCCTAATCCACGGCTACGAGGGGCGCATCAGCATAAACGGCACCAATATGCGCGACTTTTTCTCGGCCCCCCAGAAAATCCGTGAGGCGCCTGCCTTCAGCCTTGCGTACGTGTTTCAGAAGGGCGGGCTCTTCGACTCCATGAACGTCTTCGACAACGTCGCCTTCGGGCTGCGCAGGCGAAAGGAACCGGAGGACAAC
>CALMJO010000510.1 GCA_937864375.1 uncultured Spirochaetota bacterium | reverse complement strand
CTCCTTGACCCTGGACGTGAATCCCGCGGTGATGGTAAGGCCCACGATGGGCCTGAGGCAATCGACGAGCGCGCCGCATTCTTCCCGCGGAATCCCGGGCATTTCGACCTCCACCTCGAGAATTTCAAGCTGGGGGCCCTTCAACAGCAGTCGGATTACCATGTGGTGAATCACGCCCGCGGTTCTTCGTTCGCCGGTGAAGAGGAAATAATCCTGGAGCCGCCGGTCGACGAGCACGCCCTCCAGGATGATGGTATCGTCTTCCGCGGGGTGCGTGGTGATGGAGATGTCCCTTGTGTGCGCCTTGTGTGCAATCCGGTCTTTGAGTCCGCCCATGAGTAGCTCGGCCCCCCATAATAAAAGTAGCTGGCAGCAACAGGTGTTATCCCTTCAGGGCCGGTTTACAAGCAGAATTTCCCGCGAATTCATGGACCGCCGGGGGATGATCCCGGCGTGCCGGCCGTGCCCTATTTTCGTAACGGCCCGGAGTACCAGTTTATATAATGGGACACCGGTGAGCTTTCGGATTAAAGACATGGGACTTTTCTGCCGATACCAGCTTCAAACAGGCCGCATGCGGAGGATGATAAATGCCTAACGACGAATTGCTGGTAAACGCCCTGGTGCTTTCCGTGAAGCATGACATCAAGATGGGAGGGAAGCGCGATGACATCATGAAGTCGCTCTCCTCGCTCGTGAACGAAGACCTTTATTCAAAGCTCAAGGATAAGCTGTAAACGACGATACCGCCCCGGGGGCGGTATCGCACACACGCTGTAAAGCCCCCCCTTTAATCAATCGTCGCTCGAGCTGCTGCGCTCCACCCTCCTGAACTGGTCCGCCCACGCGGCGAACGAATTCTGGTTGCGCGTCTGCACCCACACGGTCCCCGTTCCCCGGAACCTGCACACGAGGCCCTCACCCGAGAGGAAAAGCGACTTCAAGCCTCCCACCCTGTCGATGCCGTAGGTAAGAGAGGGCTCGAACGCGACGATATGCCCGGTATCGACGATATACTCACCGTTCACCGCCACCTTGTGAATGGCGCCAAAACTGGAAAAGAACACATCACCGGAACCGGAAACCTTAAGGAAGAAAAGCCCCTCTCCCGCGAAGAGCGCCTTGAATCCCCCCCACTTGCTGTCTACCGCGACACCGGGGCTCGAACAGACGAATGCGCCCCGTGACATGATGAGGTCGGTATTGTTCAGGGCGACATGCTCCAGGTCTCCCGTGGTCGCCGGCGCGAAGTATACCTCGCCCGCGGCGCCTCCCGCGGTGAAGGTATTGACGAAGAAGGACTCTCCCCCCAGGAGCGAGCGCTTCGCGGCCTGGAGGATCCCGCCGCGCGCCTCGGTCTTGATCGACACGCTCGATGACATGGCGACCATGGCGCCCGATTCGGCGACCATTGACTCGCCCGATGCGAGAGAAACTTTGACTATCGGGAAATCCGGTTTTCCTAGAAGTTCATGGTTCATGGCATCCTCCTTACCGTTGTTTGGGCGGCAGCTTTTCGCCGAGCCATTTCGTGAACGCCGGGATGTTCCTGGACTGCACCCAGAGTTTTCCGCTGCCGCGGAAGTGACAGACGAGCCCTTCCCCGCCCAGGAAAAACGATTTCCATCCCCCGAGCTTCCTGACCTGGTACTCGAGCCCCTCCTGGAAGCCCACGATATGCCCCGTGTCGACCATGATCTCTCCCTGAACCTGGATCTCCTCGATGCCGCCGTAGCTGGATATGAGGAGCGGCCCGCTCCCGCTCACCTTGAGGAAGAAGAGCGATTCGCCGCTGAAAAATCCCTTCATGCCCTGGAACTTCGTATCGATCTCGAGCGCCGGGGAGCCTGCGAGGTAGGAGCTGGACTGCACGAAGAGCGTCCCCGCGCACTGGATGAGCTTCACGTCCCCGGGCAGCGTGGGCGCAAGCGCGACCTCGCCCGCTCCTCCGTTGGCTGTGAAGGTGTTCATCCAGAACGATTCGCCTCCCAGGAATGCCGCCTTGAGCGATTTCAAGAGCCCTCCCTTTTTCGTGGCGCGGTGCGTTTCTATGGCCACGTTTGCCGACATGCTCATCATGGCGCCGCCCTCTGCCTGGATCTGCTCGCCGTCGGCGAGCTGCACCAGGGCCATTGCGTACGACGGGTTGTACTTGATATCGATATTCATGGCCTCACCTCGGCAAGAGTTTGCTTACCCAGCCGATGAAACCGCCGGGCACCCGCGACTGTATCCAGAGCCTGCCCTTTCCGCTGAATTCGCAGACCAGGCCCTCGCCGGAAAGGAAGGTGGACTTCCACCCCCCCACGCGCTTGACGTTGAACTGAAGGCTCTCCTCGAAGGCGACGATGTGTCCCGTGTCCACGGTATAGGTGCCGTCCACGTCGATCGGGATGATCGCCCCGTAGGAGGTGCAGAAGAGGTCTCCCATGCCGGTCACTTTCAGCAGGAAGAACCCCTCCCCGCCAAAAAACATCCTGAGTCCGCCAAACTGCGCCTTGACGTCGATCTGCGGCGATGACGCCAGGTATGAGCCCGACTGGACGTAGAGGGCGCTCCCTTTCAGGGGATAATGGAACACGTCTCCCACGAGCCCCGTCGCAAGGCCAATGAAGCCTCCCTGTTCTCCCGCGCTGAAGGTATTCATGAACAGCGATTCGCCGCCCAGGAACTTCCGCGCGATCGCGGAGAGGATGCCGCTCCCGAACCGGGTGTCGATGCCCAGGTGCGGGCTCATGTAGACCATCGCCCCCGCCTCGGTTCTCACCTGCTCGCCCGGTGCGAGCTCGAGGTGCAGGAGCGTGTACGAGGGCTGGTGTTTCATCTGATATTTCATTTCCGTCCCCCTGACGATTTGATTGAACGACGATACCGGACGAATGCACCATTATTGTAAGCGCGGCGGGCGTGAAAGTCAAGAAATGATTGAAGCGACCGGCGGGTATCAGTCGAACTCCAGGAGGAGCATCGTCACGTCGTCCTCGAAGTGCTGTACGCCTGCAAATTCCGCCAGGTCCTCCATGATCGCTTCAAGCACGTCGCGGCGTCCGGCCTGGATGAGCGCGCGTACCATTTTTCTCAAGCGCTCCTCGGTGTACATCGCCTCGCCCCTGTCGTGCTGCTCGATCACGCCATCAGTGAAAAAAAGCAGCCTGTCGCCGGAGCCAAGCCTGAATTCAACCTGGGGGTATTTCGAGGATGCGGATATGCCGATTCCAGTACCGGGACATTTGATGTCCAGGAAGTCCCCGGAAGCTCCGCTCCAGAAAAGGGGATGATGATGGCCGCCCTTGGCGAACGTGACCCGTCCCGCGTCTGGAGTTATATGGGCGCAATAGCACGTCGCGTACACGTGGGACAGGGTTTCGGAAAAATGCCGGTTGATCGCACTCATGAGATCCGCCGGCCTGTCTGCGTGGTTCGCCAGGAAAAGGGAGTAGCCGCTCTTCAGCACCCCCGTCGCGAGCGCGGCGGTGATCCCGTGCCCCACCACGTCCGCGATAATGATGGAAAGACCGCCGTTCCCTGTCTTCACCACGTTCAGGAAATCGCCGCCGACCTCGAGGCACGGCCTGTAGATATACGTGTGCCGCACCCCCGGGATGAGCGCACCCTCGCAATCGAGCGCGGCGCTGTTGATGAAGCAGTGCTGGATCCGCTTCGCGTATGAAAGGTCCAGGTTGATCACGTCCAGCTGCGCTGATTTTTCATGCAGCGAATGCTGGGAGAAGGTAAAATTTGCGACTATGTTCCGGAACCTGGAAAACGTCTCGGTAAGACAGTTGCGGTAGAACACGTTCGCGAGGTGGACGTTGCGCGCCAGGAGGGTGTCGAAATCGGATTTTTGCAGCGTGAATATGTCCGTATCGACGAGCGCAGCCACGGTCGCGGACCGGGGCAGGTTGTCGATGAGCGAAAACTCCCCGAAAAACGCGCCTCCCTGGAGGGTCTGGAGAGCAATCTCCTCGCCTCCCTCGCTGTGGCGCGCGACCCGGACTACGCCCTCGACAAGGATGTACATGGATTCGCCGCGGTCGCCCTCGCGGATGATGATCGATTCCGCGGGATATGATTCCTTTCTCAGGAGCGGGACGATCTGGAGCAGATCCTTGTCCCCGAGTCCGTCGAATACCGGGATATTCTTCAGCAGCCCGATCAGCGCTTCGCGTGATGTTTCCTGCGTGTCCATTCTTCCCTTTGGCCGATTTCAGTATAACAGATAGTTCCAAAGAGACAACAAATAATTTGATCCGGACGTTAGCAGAGATCGTCCAGGCAGGACGCGCCTAGGCATCCGATCTCCATGAGGCAATGTACCCCGTGCGCTCGGGAAGCGGGCATGGATCAGTACCGGTCCTGCTCCATGCTCCCGCGACGCCCTGTTCACGCATGGCGAGCTCGAAATGGCACATGGCTATTCCCATGTCGACGAGTTGTAGATCGGCGGCGCGGATGAGCTTGTTGTAGCCTCGGCTTCTCTGCAGCAGCAGGTGCGCTTCCCGCCCGCCCGCGCCCAGCACGATCCGCCAGGGCTGCTTGTTGGACGCCGAAGGAGCGCGCCGCACCGTTTCCAGCGCGAACGAGAACGCCCCGCCGGATTCAGGGGCCAGGGGTCGCGAGAAGTCCCGGTCAAAGAAAAGCTCCTGCCACGGCTTGCGGTTCCTCGAGCCGGCCGACCAGCGAATAAGCCGGTCCGCAATGGTCCTCTTTCCCGCATAGCGACCGACGGGCGTTATCGCGGGCACTATCTCGCCCTCCGGCGCCCCTACCGCCGCGGCAAACGCGTCCCTCGTGAGGGTACCACCCAGCCAGCAGGTCCCCAGTCCCAGGTCGGTGGCGCGCAGTATGACGGCCTCCAATCGAAATCCGAAATCGACAAAGCCCTTCTCGTCGGGCACCGCCGATCCTGCGATAAATGTCACCGCGCCGCGGATCACGCCGTAAGTCCCCAGTTTGTGCGCGCCGCTCTTAAACTCGTCGAGATCGAGGATCTCCAGGCGCCCCGCAGAACCGAACGGTCCCGCGGGCAGCGCGGCAATAAAATCCATGAGCTCCCCGCGCTCGGGATCGCCGAGCGGCAAGCCGTCATAGGAGCGGCATGAGTTCCGCAGTGCGACTATCTCGTCGAGGGGGCTGGTGAATTTCATGGTGCCTGGATCGACCGGCCGCGGGTACCGGCCTAAAGCCCGAAGGGACGGAGTATCCATCGAAAAAACTTCCTTATCCAGAATAGGATTTTCTGGAAGAAGTTCATTCCCAGGTAGCGCCGCCGCTCCTCGATCCATTCGAGCTCGACGGGGGCGAAATTCTTGCGTACGATGTTTTCTTCCACCTCGATGTCGAACTTTTCCAGCGAGGAGTTGGCGCTCACCATGGAACATTCGATCTCGTTCCAGCCAAGCTCCTTCGCGGCCATGAGGCGGCGGTATCCCGCAAGCAGCTGGTTCTTATTGTTTATGGTGACGGGATTGATGAGCCCGTGCTTGCGCATTGATTCCTTGAGCTCGAAGATGTTTCCTAGGTCTTTCCGGATGCGCTTTTTTATTTTAATCTGGTCTACCCTTACTTTCACCGGGGAATCCTCACCTTTTACGGAATGCGATGTGACGAATAGTGGTAGGGCCTTTTCGCGGAAAAGTCAACTGGAAATCGGCGTGGATTATCAATAAAACCATGCAACGGACATGCGTCACCCATCCCCCGTCAATCGGACCTCCTGCCTTCGCTTCCGATGGGGAGACGCATGAACCAACTCATATTAAGCAAGGAATCCTCGATCCCGGTGCGGTTCGCACGATGCCGCGATTAAACCCCGCGATTTTCCCGTTTTGACAATTTTTGATTATTTCCCTTGACAGAAAGTGTATATTACTATATCTTGATATTGTTATATTTATGATGACAGAATATTTCAAGGCATTTTCGGACACGACCAGGGTTCGGCTGGTCAACCTTCTCATGCACTACGAACTGAACGTGAACGAGATCACGGCCATCCTGGACATGGGACAGCCGCGCATATCCCGGCACCTCAAAATCCTGTCCGACAGCGGGCTCATCTCTCCCCGGCGCGACGGTTTATGGGTGTTTTATTCGGCTGTGAAGGACGGGGAGCCGCGGCGCTTCATCGACGCGGTATCCTACCTTTTCACCATACCCTCACTCGACGAGGACATTGTCCGCGCGATGCGCGTGGTCGAGGCCAGGGCCGCCGAAACCCGGAACTTTTTCAATACCATCGCCGGGGACTGGGACGCGAAGAAGAGCGATCTGTTCAGGGAATTCAATATCGAGGGAAAGATCATCGGGCGGGTGCCCCGGTGCGACACCGCCGCCGACCTCGGGTGCGGCACCGGCGACTTCCTCGAATTTTTAAAAACGAAGGCCCGGACCGTCATTGGCGTCGACAATTCTCCCCGCATGCTCGAGATGGCCCGGCAGCGCTTTTCGGGAAACGGCGGTTCGATCGACCTGAGGCTGGGCGAAATGGAGCACCTCCCCATGCGGGACGGAGAAGCCGAGTTCGCGCTCATGAACATGGTCCTTCATCACCTGGTCGCGCCGGACCTGGGCATCCGCGAGGCGGCGCGCGTCATTAAGAGGAAAAGCACGCTGCTCATAGTCGAATTCGAGAAGCACGACAGCGAGGCCCTGCGTACCGATCACGGCGACCGCTGGCTCGGCTTCGAGCCGGGGGAAATAACACGCTGGCTTGAGGATGCCGGTTTTGCGGTCAAGGGCACCGATCGCTTTCCCATCCCCAACGGACTTAATCTGCGCCTGTACCACTCCGTCAAGGAGTGAATCAATAAATGGAGGAAATCAACAATGTCCATTCTCGCAATTGAGAAAACGCTGTCCTGCAAGGTCGCCGACATATCGCTCGCCGACTGGGGCCGCAAGGAAATGCAGCTTGCCGAAAACGAGATGCCCGGCCTCATGGCAATCCGTAAAAAATACGGACCCGGAAAGCCCCTTAAGGGCAAGAAGATCATGGGAAGCCTGCACATGACCATCCAGACCGCCATGCTCATAGAGACGCTCACCATCCTGGGCGCCGACGTGCGCTGGGCCTCGTGCAACATCTTTTCCACGCAGGACCATGCCGCCGCCGCGATCGCGAAGGCGGGCACGGCCGCGGTCTTCGCCTGGAAGGGCGAATCGCTCGAGGAGTACTGGTGGTGCACCGAGCAGGCCCTCACCTGGCCCGACGGGAGCGGTCCCGACCTCATCGTGGACGACGGCGGCGACGCGACCCTCATGATCCACCAGGGCGTGAAGGTGGAAAAGGACCCGTCGCTCCTGGACAGGAAGTACGACAACAAGGAATTCAGCATCATCATCGACCGGCTCCGGGAAAGCTACAAGGCGAGCCCCACACGCTGGCAGGGAGTCGCGGCCAAGGTCCAGGGCGTGTCCGAGGAAACGACCACCGGCGTGCACCGCCTCTACCAGATGCAGTCCAACAACGAGCTCCTCTTTCCCGCGATCAATGTTAACGATTCCGTCACCAAGTCGAAGTTCGACAACCTTTACGGCTGCCGCGAATCGCTGGCCGACGGCATCAAGCGCGCGACCGACATCATGGTCGCCGGCAAGATCGTGGTGGTGTGCGGCTACGGCGACGTGGGCAAGGGATGCGCGCAGTCCATGCGCGGGTTCGGCGCACGCGTGATCGTGACCGAGATCGACCCCATATGCGCGCTCCAGGCCGCGATGGAGGGCTACGAGGTTTCCACGATGGACGATGCGGCCCCGCTTGGCGACATCTTCGTGACCGCGACCGGCTGCTTTGACGTGATCACCGGCGCGCACATGGAGCGGATGAAGAACGAGGCGATCGTGTGCAATATAGGTCACTTCGACAGCGAGATCGCCATGCACTACGTGGAAAACACGAAGGGCATCACGAGGCAGGAGATCAAGCCCCAGGTCGACAAGTGGACGCTCCTTTCCGGCCGGTCCATCATCGTGCTCGCGGAGGGGCGCCTGGTGAACCTGGGATGCGCCACGGGACATCCCAGCTTCGTGATGAGCAACAGCTTCACGAACCAGTGCCTTGCGCAGATCGAGCTCGCCGGCAAGAAGCTCGAGCCCAGGGTCTACACGCTCCCCAAGAAGCTCGACGAGGAGGTCGCGAGGCTCCACCTGGACCGCCTGGGCGCCAGGCTCACGAAGCTCACCCCGCAGCAGGCCGAGTACCTGGGAGTGCCCGCGGAGGGCCCGTTCAAGCCCGAGCACTACCGCTATTAAGAATCGCAGTACCGGTGAACAATAAAAAATGCGGCCTTAAATGGCCGCATTTTTTATTGTCCCGGAAAAAACGGGGCCCGGATTTCCCGGACCCCGCAATACCTGTGCTATTCTTGAATACGCGGCTTATTCGCCCTCGCCTTCCGGATACATGCTTTCGATCTCTCCGGCGTACTTCTCGTTGACGACCTTGCGCTTGACCTTGAGCGACGGGGTGAGCTCCCCGGTGGCCTGGGTCCATTCCGCATCCAGCAGGCGGAACTTGCGGATCTGCTCCACGCGCGCGAACTGCTTCGTGTACTTCTTCACTTCTTCGCCGATCATCGCGTTCACCTGCGCGCTTTCGATGAGGTCCTGGTGTCCCGAGAACGCGATGCCGTTCTTCTTGGCCCATTTCTGTAGCTCTTCGAAAGCGGGCACGATCAGCGCGGCAAGGTATTTTCTCCGGTCGCCGATCACCGCAACCTGCTCGATGAAGGCTGAGGTCTTCAGGCTGTTCTCGATGTTCTGCGGGGAAATGTTCTTCCCGCCGGCGGTGATGATGATGTCCTTGATGCGGCCGGTAATCCTCAGGTACCCGTCCTCGTCAATCATGCCGATGTCGCCTGTTCTGAAGAAGCCGTCCTTGGTGAAGGCCTCCTTCGTCGCGGCCGGGTTCTTGTAATAGCCCCTCATGACCTGGGGCCCCTTGATGAGGATTTCGCCGTCATCCGCGATCTTGATCTCGGTGTCCTTTACCGCGGGTCCCACCGTGCCGGGCTTGATGAGCCAGGGCTTGTTGTAGTTGGTGACCGGGGTCGTTTCGGTAAGCCCGAATCCCTCGAGGATCATGAGGCCCATCCCCAGGAAGAACTCGGCGTCGGAGACCGAAAGGGGACCTCCGCCGGACACCGCCAACCGCAGCCTTTCCATCCCCAGCGCGGCTTTGAGCTTGGAGAAGATCAGCTTTTCCGCGAGGTTCAGCTTGAAGCCCAGGAATCCCGCGGGCTTGGTGTTTTTGCACACGTACGGAAGATTCGCCTTCGCGACGCCCATCGCCCAGTTGAACAGGGCCTTTTTCACGGGGGGCGCGTCCGCGACCTTGCTGACGATTCCCGCGTGGATTTTTTCATACAGCCTGGGGACGCTGATAAGGCAGGTGGGTTTCACGAGAACGAAATCCTGCTGAATGGTCTGGAAGCTTTCCGCGAACGCGACCTTCGCGCCCACGAACATGGGAAGGTAGTATCCCGAACAACGCTCCAGAGAATGGGAAAGCGGGAGAAACGACAGGAACGTGTCGTTCTCGGTCAGGTACTCCTCGAGGCCTTCCATGATCTGGTTTACGTTCGACACGAAATTGCTCTGGGTAAGCATCACGCCCTTGGGGTTTCCGGTAGTGCCCGAGGTATAAATAAGCGTGGCGAGATCGGAAAGCTTGATGGCCTTGAGCGCCTTGTCGAAGTTAGCCTTGTTCTTGTAGGCTTCCCCCTTCTTTAGAACGTCCTGAAGAGTGAGAACGCCGGGCTTCTTGCCCTTGGGTGTGTCGACAACTATGATTTCCTTGAGCTTCTTCACCTTTTTCCTGACCGAGAGCACCCGGTCGAGGTGGTCGTTGGAGCCGCAAATGCATACCTTGGAATCGGAGTTGTTGAGGATGTATTCGGCCTCCTCCGGCGAGTTGGTCGCGTAGATGGGTACATTGACCCCTCCAATCGAGAGTATGGCAAGGTCGCTCAGCCACCACTCCCAGCGGTTCTCCGAGAACAGAGCGACCCTGTCGCCCTTCTTCACTCCTATCGAGAGCAGGTACCAGCTGAGCTTGTGAACCAGGTCGTTCATCTGGTTCCAGGAAAGGTCGACATACGAGCCGCCTTTTTTGTAGGCGACCATCGCCTTCTCACCGTACTTGAGCGCGCGATTCTGGAAAATCGCGCCCATCGATGTTTCTTTATATTGCGCCATCTATTCCTCCATAAAAAATTAAGACTGAGAAACTTTATTTAAAAGGAAACCCGAGAAGACCCAAGCCGGAAAGCGCATCCCTGCACTCCCCCCGCCGGGCCGTGCGACAGAGCCAATGACGTTTTCGTATGTCTTATTGTATCACGATACATATTTTGTCCTGTCAATCATCTTATTCGCGCCGCTTAAAAAAATTGCGCCGGCCACCGCTGCGCGGGCATTCCGCCTATGGACTGACCGAGGATTCCGGGAAGTGTATTATAAACCGCGCGCCCCGGCCTTCGCCGCTTTCCACCAGAATTTCCCCGCTA
>CALMJO010000509.1 GCA_937864375.1 uncultured Spirochaetota bacterium | reverse complement strand
CCCAGGAACCTGATCAACGCCTTCGTGGCCACCGAGGACAAGGATTTCTACCGGCACTTCGGCATCAATCCCATGGCGATCGTCCGCGCCATGGGGAAGAACATCCTCGCGGGGCGCATCGTCCAGGGAGGGTCAACGATCACCCAGCAGCTGGCCAAACGCCTTTTTACCAGCCAGAAGCGGACAATCGCGCGCAAGGCGATCGAGGCGATACTCGCCCTCCAGATCGAGAAAAAGTTTTCCAAGGAAGAGATCCTGGAAATGTATTTCAACCAGATCTTCCTGGGACGGGGCTGCTACGGCATTTCCGCGGCGGCGCGCCTGTTCTTCAACAAGGAGCCGGAGTACCTCACCGTGGGAGAGAGCTCGGTGCTGGCCGCACTCCCGTCGGCCCCCGGAAAATATTCGCCCCTTATAAACACGCATGACGCGATCAGGAAGAACTGGGACACCCTGAGCCGCATGGTCGACGCGGGCTACCTGACCGAGGAGAAGGCGAAAAAGGTATACGAGGAATTCTGGCCCAAATACGTCGACTCGATCAAGACCGAGTACACTACCAAGACCGCGTATACCGGGACCAGAGACCTCGCGCCCTACTTCACCGACTACGTGCGCCAGATCCTCACCGCGCGCTACGGCAAGGAGGCGGTGTACAGCGAGGGCTTCAAGGTATACACGACGCTGAACCTCAAGCGTCAGGAGATCGCGCAGCGCTATTTCCAGGCGGGGGTCGAGCGGCAGAACGAGATCTCCGAGCAGGCGAACAAGTACGGCGAGGGCGCCGTCGACCGCGGGCTCTTTGGCGCGTACGGGGTGCTCTCCAGCGTGTTCAGCCTTCCGCCCGTGCTCGTGAAGAACGACACCGAAACCATATTCAAGAAGACCATGGTGGACGAGCTCCTCGACTCCATCGACGTGATCGCGCTGCTCACGGGCGCCGACGCGTCTCAGAAGACCATCGAAACCTTCCGCTCCATAATCTCCGGCATCTCCTCGACGCTCAAGGTGGAGGGCGCGTTCATCGCCATGGAGCCGCAGACGGGATACATTACCTCCATGATAGGGGGCTCCGGGTTCTCCGTGGACAACCAGTATAACCGCGCGGTGCAGGCGCGCCGCCAGCCCGGCTCCGCTTTCAAGCCGTTCGTATACGGATCGGGGATAGAGGGCAAGATCATTCATCCCGGCACCACGCTTCCCGACGCTCCCATAGTGGACATCGATTCGAGCGGGGAGACGTGGGCCCCGTCCAACTACGAGGGAAACTTCACCGGGATGGTGAGCGTCGCCTCCGCACTCGCCGCGTCGATCAACGTGATTTCGGTGCGCATCTACGACCTGGTGGGGGCCGACCGCATCATCCAGTACGCGTCCAAGATGCTCAAGGTGCAGGAATCACGCTTCACGCCGGCCCCCGCGCTCGCACTGGGTTCGTCCGAGGTCACTCCGTTCGAGATGTGCACCGGCTTTTCGATCTACGCGAACCGCGGGAGGGACGTGTTCCCGTACGGCGTAAGGTACGTGACCGACAGGGACGGCAACGAGCTCGCCAACGTGGAAGAGGAGATCGGCAATATAATCGCCGCCAAGGAGATGGACGGCAGCATTCAGGTGATCCCCGAGTGGGTCGCCTATATCATGACCACCATGATGAAGGGCGTGATCGAAGGCGGAACCGCGACCGAAGCCATCCGGGGCCAGGCGGGCTTCTCGAAGGAGTGCGCGGGCAAGACCGGCACCACCTCGAACTGGTCGGACGCCTGGTTCTGCGGGTTCACCCCGGACGTGTGCGCCGTCACCTGGTTCGGGTACGACAGGGCGTTCATGTCGCTGGGCAAGCACCAGGCAGGGTCCGGGGTCGCCGCGCCGGTGTGGGGGAACTACATGCGCGAGATCTACAACGGGATGAAGGACCCGCGTTTCGCGCCCCAGCCTCCGGGGACCGACTACGCGCCCATGTACGGCGGGTACGGCGAGTTCAAGAAGATGAAGTCCGTGCTCGACGTCTACATGGAAAAGGAAGGGCTCAAGGAGAAACAGTGACCGGCCCGCAATTTTATTCTTGAAATGCGCGTTTTTTCATGATATAGTAAGCTTCGTTTTGTCGTATCCGGGGAATCTGGCATTATTCGTTGAGGAGTCATCCATGTTCAAGGTCGGTGATAAGATCGTGTATCCGATGCACGGTGTGGGAAAGATAGAGTCAATAGAAAAAAAGACCGTGCTGAAGCAAAGGGACACATTTTACATTATAACCATCATCAACAGCGGCATGAAGGTGATGATACCCGTTGAGAAGGCCGAGGCGATAGGGATAAGGGCGATCATCTCGAAGCGGGAGGTCTCCAAGGTTCTCCTGCTGCTGAAAAAGAAAGAGGTTATCACCGAGGACGACTGGAAGCTCCGCTATCAGGGCAATATCGACAAGGTCAAGAGCGGGTCGATTTACGAGGTAGGCGAGGTCGCGCGGGACCTTTACCGTCGCAGCAAGGAAAAGGAGCTCTCGATCATGGAGCGCAAGCTCTATGAAAACGCCTACCAGCTCGTGATCCACGAGATCGCCCTCGCGAAAAATGTCTCCATCGAAGAGGCCAGCAATATAGTTTCCGAAGCCCTCTCCGCGTAGCGCATTCCCCCACGTGACGCGAGATCGCGCAGCGGAATTTTTTCCGCGGCGCGGTGGCGCATGTTCCGTTTTTTCGTTATTTTATTCTATTCTGAACTCATACATACAAGGAGCGCATTCATATGGTTACCATTCTAAGGGTCATTTTTATTTTCACCAGCGCCCTCTTTACCGGCTGGTTTTATACGAGTTTTTCCTGGCAGGCCGCGCTCATAGGAGCGGTCAGCGCGGCGGTGCTCGCCCTCGCGCTCATCGTCGTGATCGAGTACCTTACGCACACCGTTTCTCCCCGCGTCATCCTCGCCGCGGCGCTGGGGCTGCTGTCCGGCCTCGCGCTCAGCCACATGCTCGCGATCGCCTTCAGCCAGATTCCGCTGGGCCTTGGTGACACGGCCGCGTCGGTGCTCCGCGCGATCCTGTACCACGTGACGGGCTTTGGGATGACGCTCTTCTTCGTCATCAAGAGCGACGACATGCGCTTCCTGGACAAGATCATCGCCGACAAGGCCGAGGGAGAGCGCGGGGCGAGCTACAAGATACTGGACACGAGCGTCATCATTGACGGGCGCATCGCCGACATCTGCGATTCGGGCTTCATCGAGGGGATACTGGTGATTCCCAACTTCGTGCTGAACGAGCTCCAGATGATCGCCGACTCGGCCGATTCGATCAAGCGTAACCGCGGCCGCCGCGGCCTGGACATCCTGAACAAGATGCAGAAGGACCAGTCCATCATGGTGAAGATCAGCGACATGGATTTCGCGGAGCTCTCGGAGGTGGACGCGAAGCTCGTGAAGCTCGCCAAGATCATGAAGGCGGTCATCATCACCAACGATTTCAACCTGAACAAGGTGGCCGAGTTCCACGGCGTGCGCGTCCTGAACATCAACCAGCTTTCGAACGCGCTCAAGCCCATCGTGCTCCCGGGGGAGGAGATGCGCGTCTCCCTCATCAAGGAGGGCAAGGACCAGAACCAGGCCATTGGCTACCTGGACGACGGGACCATGGTGGTCGTGGAGAACGGCCGCAGGCGCATGGGTTCCGAGGTCGAGGTGACGGTGACAAGTGTGCTGCAGACGACGGCGGGGAGAATGATCTTCGCGCGCCTGGCCGCGGACTAAAGCGCGGGGGGCAGCACGGACCGGTCGCGACCGGCCCGTGCTGCCCCCCGAATAATTCAGTTCATGAAACGCAACGCACATCCCGGAAGGGCGGCGGGGCGCGTGCGGGTGCTCGCGATCTACGGGAGCCCGCGTCGCCGGGGCCGCAGCGCCCTCCTTCATGACGCCTTCCTTGTGCCCCTGAAGGGAACCGCGCTCGTGAAAAGGGTGCGGGTCTCCGACCTCCGTGTGCATCCCTGCACCGCGTGCGGGCACTGCGCGAAGACACGCGCCTGCATATTCGACGACGACATGACTGTCCTCTACGAAGAGATTGAGCGCGCGGCGCTGGTGAGCGTTTCGGCACCGGTGTATTTTTCGGGGCTTCCCGGAGTGCTCAAGTGCGTGATCGACCGGTTCCAGATGCTGTGGGAGGCGCGTGAACGCGGCGGGGAGCGCGCCGTGAAGGGAGCGGGGATGTTCCTTTCGGT
>CALMJO010000508.1 GCA_937864375.1 uncultured Spirochaetota bacterium | reverse complement strand
GAGATCTAGTACGGTCTCGTGGGCTCGGAGATGTGTATAAGAGACAGGACTATAGTACTGAAGGGAAGCTTGAGCTTCCCTTCAGCGTATTTACAATTTAAACAGAACGCGGTCCCCCATGATAAAAAACTTCTTCGAACAATTCAAGGAAAACCTCAAGAACAACAGGTATTACGCGCTGGGCCTTTCGGTCTTCATGGTGCTCGTCATCATGCTCCTGAGCCTCACCTCCATCTACCAGCTCTTCGAGTTCAAGCTCTACGACCTCAGGTTCCGGGTGAAGCCGGCCCCCGCCCAGTGGGAGATGCTCACCTTCCTGGACATCGACGACAACGCGATCAAGGTGGGGGGACAGTTCCCCTGGCCGCGCTACATTTACGCGGACGGTCTCACCGTGCTCGCGAAGGAAGGCATGCGGCAGGTCGCGTTCGACGTCCAGTTCATGGACGAGTCCCCGCGCATCGCCCGCAAGGAGGCGTTCGCCTCCCTGATGGAAAAGGCGCGCGCGGGAGCGCGCCCCTCGGCCGAGGAGCTCGAGAAGGCGGTGACCGACAACGACAAGCTCCTCGCGAATTCGTTCAAGCTGACGGGAAACACGGTGCTCGCCTACAGCTTCCTGAATGAAAAGATTTCGATGGATCACCTGGACAGGAAGGCGCGCCAGGAGTACGATTCCGCGTACAGGTATTTCACCGAAAAGGCATCGGTTCCCGTTCCCAGGGACCGCGCCGCGGAGTTCGAATCGCTCGTCTCGCCCGACCGCAAAATGATCCAGTTTCCCATCCCGGTCCTCACCCGCCAGGCGCGCGCCTTCGGCTACGTGGACAGCGACTTCGACACGGATGGCATTTCCCGGAAGATACGGCTGGTGCGCGTGTTCGAAGGAAGGATTTACTTCCACCTTGCGCTCGCCATGCTCATCGATCAATGCGGGATCAGGCTGGAGGACGTTAAGGTATTTCCGGGTTCGCGCATAGTGCTCACGAATGCGGTCAACCCCAGGAGCATGGTGCGCCATGACATTCCCATTCCCATAGACGAAAAGGGCATGCTGATCATCAACTGGGCGGGCGATTTTGGCAAGAGTTTCCATCACCTTTCGTTCAGCGCGCTTTTGGAGTACGGTAACGTCCAGGAACCGGTGAACGCCTGGCTTAATGACATGAAGGACCGCTTTTTACGGGAACAGCGCACGGCGCGCCAGTCCGCGTCGGCCGAATACCTGAAGCGCTCCGCCGAATTCGCCGCCGCGAAGGATCCCGCCTCACGCGCCGACCGGTGGAAGGCGCTCATGGAAACCCGCTCCAGTCTCAAGGCGGCCGACGAGGCGATCATCAAGGCCATCGAATCCGAGGCAACGCAGGCCGCCGAAAAAAACAAGGGCGCATCCAAGCGGGATCTCGAGGAAACAATCGCTTCTCTTAATAACCTTGCGGCGGCATTCAAGCTCGTGAGCGAGGTTGACCGGCTGCGCGACACGACTGGTATTATCGGCCTTACCGCGACCGCTTCTCAGGATATGGGCGTGACTCCCATATCGGCCGAGTACCCCATGGTGGGAACGTACCACAACATATTCAACACGATAATCCAGGGCGATTACGTTCACAAGGCGCACCCGCTTGTGAACGCGCTCATCATGCTCGCCCTCGCCCTCGGGGCCGGGGTGCTCATCCAGCGCCTGAGCGCCATGCAGATCATCGTCGCGATCATCGTGGGCTTCCTGGGCGTCACCGTCGCGGCGGTCCTGGTGTTTGCGCTGGCGAACCTCTGGCTCGACCAGCTTGGCATCAGCCTTGCGCTCCTGCTTCCCTCCGTGGGG
>CALMJO010000507.1 GCA_937864375.1 uncultured Spirochaetota bacterium | reverse complement strand
CGCGCAGAGCGAGATGACCAGGTTCGCCTTCGCGCTCTTTGGCTACATCTTTTTCGATACGGTGCTCACCATGGTCATGATCCCGTACAACGCCCTCGCGTCGGAGCTCACGCTCAACTACCAGGAGCGCACCTCGCTAACCTCGATACGCATGTTCTTTTCCATGGCCTCGTCGCTCGTGTGCGCAGTGGTGCCCATGGAGATCGTGAAGGCCTTTCCCGACGTGCGGGAGGGGCATGTCGTGATGGGAGTCGCCTTTGGGCTCCTGTTCGCGCTTCCCTACATCGCGACATTCTTCACGACGCGCGAGCGCACCGAGTTCCAGAAGGAGGCGCCCCCCTTCACCTTCAGGGAGACATACCTGGCACCGTTCAGGATCCGCTCGTTCGTCCTGGTGCTTCTCATGTACCTCTTCAGCTTTCTCTCGATGGACGTGGTGATGAGCATCATCATCTATTACATGACCTATTACCTGGGACGGGGAAGCGAATCCAACTACGTGTTCGGCACGCTCCTGGTCGTGCAGATGCTCGCGATCCCGCTCTATTATTACATAAGCCGGAGGGCGAGCAAGAAGGCCGGGCTCGTCGCCGCGCTGGCGAGCTGGCTGGTGATCATGCTCTTCAGCGTGTTCATAGGTCCCGGCCAGCATCCCGCGTGGATCTATGCGTTCGCGGCGTGCGTGGGATTTTCGACGAGCGGCGTGGTCGTCATGATCTATTCGATGTTTCCCGACGTGCCCGACGTGGACGAGCTCGTGAGCGGCACGCGTCGCGAGGGCGTCTACATGGGGATGTTCGTCTTCATGCGCAAGCTCTCGTCGGCCTTCGCCATCTTCATCATCTCGCAGGCGATTTCCTTTGCGGGCTACCTCCCGCCCAGGAGCGAGACGGTCGACGGCGCGGTGAAGACGGTGAACCAGGCGCAGCCCGAGCTCTTTGTCACGATCCTGCGCGTTATCTTCGCCGCGGCGCCGGCGGTGCTCCTGCTCGCGGGCCTGTACGCCGCGTCGCGCTACCGGCTCTCCCCGGAGGTGCACGGCAGGCTCAAGAATTTCCTCATCACACGGCGCGGCGGTTCCCCGTCCACGGAGCTTGCCGCGGAGGAGAAAGAGCTCAGGAGCATCCTGGTGTGAGCGAGGCGATGCCATGAGGCACACGATCAGTAAACCGGAAAAAGACTACAACGGGGAATTCTTCGAGACGGGCAGCGTGACCGATTTTCTCCTGAAAAAAACCGGAAAGCCCCCGGCGGGATACCCCGCGCGCACGCGCGCGGATTCGTACGCGCCGCACCCGTTCAGCCTGTCGTATGAAAAACGGCGGAACGCGTTTCTCAATCATTGCCTGCGCAATCCCGCGGGTCCCACGATCAAGGGCTACTATTACGAGCTCGCGCGGCTGTACAGGAACCGGGGGCCCGTCCACCAGGGCGCCATCATGGGCGCCCTCGACTACATCGACGCGAGGAAGGACTGCGCCGATTTCGTGATGCTGGGCATCGTGCGCCTGCTGTACCAGTTTCGCGGGACCAGGCTCGTGGGCCGCCCGCTCCTCGAACGCGCGGAGCGGAGCCTCCTCTCGTTCAAGTACTGGCCCGACGAACCGGGGATCGATTCCATGTGCACCTGGACCGAAAACCACCAGATCATGTTCTCCGCGAACGAGTACCTCGCGGGACAGCGCTTCCCCGGCCGCACCTTCGAGAACTCGGGGATGACGGGCGCACAGAAGATGGACCGCGCGCGCCGGCGCATCATGCAGTGGCTGGACCTGCGTTTTGCCACGGGCTTCAGCGAATGGCTCTCGCACGTCTACTACGACGAGGACATCACGGCGCTCGTGAACCTCGCCGACTTCTGCTCCGACCCCGTGATCGCGCGCGGCGCGACGATAGTCCTGGACACCTTGTTCCTGGACATGGCGCTCGGGAGCCTGCGTGGCGTCTTTGGCTCCTCCCACGGGCGAAGCTATGCGAAGGAAAAGCGCGACGGCCTGTCCGAGTCGACCACCGACACGCAGAAGCTCATGTTCGGCATGGGCATCTTCGCCGGGGCCGACAACATGAGCGCCGTGACGCTCGCACTCTCGTCCCGGTACCGGCTGCCGCGCGTCATTTTCGAAATCGCATCGCACGTCCCGGAGGAAGGAATCGAAAACCGCCAGAGGATGGGGATCAGGATCCGCGAGGCGAGGCGCTGGGGCCTGGACCCCGGGAAGCCGGACGACGCGATGACGCTCCTCTCCCTTGAGGCCTACACGCACCCGCTCACCATCGATGCCGTGATGGGACTGTTCGACCGGTACCGCTGGTGGCGAAACAATTTCTTTACCATGTTTGCGTCGAAGAAAACGCTCCTCCAATTTTTGCGTTATACGAAACTACTTCCGCTCCTGGCGAAAATAATGGAGAAGGACATCACCAGGAACGTGCGGGAGGAGGTGGACGTGCTCACGTTCAGGACTCCGGATTACATGCTCTCCTGCGCACAGGACTACCGCAAGGGCTACGGGGGCGACCAGCAGCACATCTGGCAGGCCACGCTCTCGCCCCGCGCCGTGTGCTTCACCACGCACCCGGGGCACCGCGAAAATTCTTCGGGAGGATACTGGGTGGGAAGCGGCACGCTGCCACGGGCGGTGCAGCATCGGAACGTGCTCGTCGCCTGCTACCGGGCGTCGCGCATGCCCGGGATATATATGACGAACAGGCTCTTCTTTACCCACGCGTGGTTCCCGCGCACCGAGTTCGACGAGGTGCGCGAGCTCTCCGGCTGGGTGTTCGGCCGCAAGGGCGACGGGTTCATCGCGCTCTACTCCCGGAACGGCTACCGCTGGCAGGAGGAGGGCGAGGACGCGGGGTGCGAGCTCATCGCGCCCGGGCGAAAGAACATCTGGATCTGCGAGATGGGGCGGGCGAAGGACGACGGCTCGTTCGACGAATTCATCCGGAGGATCGTGGCCGCGGCCCTTTCGTTCAGGGGGCTTTCGGTGCGTTACCATTCGCCCTCGCAGGGAGAGGTGCGGTTCGGCTGGCGCGGACCGCTCAGGGTGAATGGGGAGAAGGTGAGCGTTCATGGCTACGAGCGCTACGGGAACCCGTGCGTGAACGCGCCCTTTCCACCGGACGAGGTCCGCGTGACCCTGGGGAAACATTCACTGGTCCTGGACTTCGGGCGCGGGCGGCGCGAGGTTAGCGATTTCGTATAACGGAACTGTGTGCCCGGGCGCATGTGTAAGAATGGGAGAGGTGGGGATGGAAGAGATCAGGGGGATGAAGGTTTTGGTAAAATCCGAAGGAATTCAAACTTCCATGCCTTTTCCAGTTTCTATCCATCTCTTCAATCGCCGTTGCCTTTATCTCCTTATCTCCCACGCTGTTGTCGTGAGGTTTTCGTATTAGAAAGTGAGATGATGGAATTGAGCCGAGGTTATTTCCTTGACTGCCGGTGCGAACGGGGATATGATCAGCACTATGTAAATATGGAAGGAATCGGCATGCGTGCCATGCGCGCACATGGATACGGCAGGCCTCGCGGTAACCCTCGTTTGGCCATATGCCCGGAAATTTTCCCCGGTCCGTACGGTGTCGAAGCAAAATTCCCGAATATGAAGAATCCGGCTGACCGCCAGCTATTGAATCATTTGCCGGAAATGCCGATGCTATGTTAGAGAAATATTCATGCAAAGGAGCTGGGCCATGGCGGGAAGAATAATTGATTTCGACAAGGGTGAAGCGATCATCAAGCAGGGGCAGAAGGAGCAGAGGATGTACATAATCCTGAAGGGCGAGGTGAGGATCTTCCTCACGGACGACCTCAAGGAGGTTCAGCTCGCCACTCTAAAGAAGAACGACTTCTTTGGAGAGATATCACTGTTCAACAATACTCCCCGCTGCGCGAGCGCCGTCGCCCTGGGGAATGTTTCATGTACCTACATCGATACGATCGAGGAGCTGGATCGCTTCCTTGCGCTCAATCCAGGCTTTTCCCGGAAGATGGTAAAGATTCTCGCAAGCCGTCTTGCGCAGACCGACGACATCATCCGCGACGAGCTGGGCGGCAGGAGCAAGGCGTCCATGGGATTCATGTGGAATTGAATGAACACCAGGGGATAACCGGCTCCTCGCCGCCATAAGCCATCCTGGATGCCATCGCTTAACTGAAGCGTTCCGCCCTGGCAGGTCCTTCCACATGAACGACAAAGCCCCTGCAGGGGCCTTGTCGTTCATGTGGATAATCCTAAAAGTGAATTCGACGCGTCTCCGTCAGTTGGTGCTTCCCCGGTCCTCAGGCACACACGACGCCGGCCTGTACGGTCCCGTCCACCTCTCCGCGCTCCATGACCATCCGCCCGTTTATGAATACCGCATCGATCCCCGAGGGAATCTCGCTGGTTTTAACGATGGTGTTGTTGTCTTTCACCGTGTTCCAGTCGAAAACGGTGACGTCTGCCGCCAGTCCTTCCCTGAGGAGGCCCCTGTCTTTAAGACCGAACCTTTCCACCGAGGCGCCGCTCATCTTGTATACGGCCTCCTCGAGGGATATGAGCTTTTTGTCGCGCGCGTACTGGAGGAAGAGCGGGAAGGCCCCAGTGCTCGCGGGATTCTGCACGCCCTTGAGGGTGGGAAGCGAGTCGGTCATGAAGAGCGACGCCTGGTGCCTCATGAGCGCCTCGACTATCTCGAGGTTGGTGTAGCGGTGGTTGAGCACCTCGGCCAGTCCCCCGCTCCTGCGCGCTATGTCCATGGTGCTGGGGAACCAGTCCATGCCGCGCGCCTTCGCGATCTCGCCCAGGAACATGCCGTTGTACCTGTTGAGCTCCTCGTTGTTGGCGTAGGTGATCTGGATGTCGTCGTAGCCGAATCCCAGGAAGGTCTGGATGGAGCCCAGCTCGCTTTCGAGCTTGGAGAGCATCTTCTTGTCGTCGTAGGCGCCCGGGACCTTCGCGAGGAACCACGGGGGCAGCACCACGTTGATGTGCGACTGGCCGCAGTGGTAGGGGTAGGTGTCGAGCTTCACGTCCACGCCCTGCCTGATCGCCTCGTCGATGCGCTCGAGCGCCTCCCCGTAATTCTTGAAGGTCTGTTTCCCCACGAAGATCAGGTGCGAAAGCTGGAGCCGCACGCCCGTTTCGCGCGCGATGTCCAGCATCTCATCGATCGCGAGGATGTTGTGCGGCGTGTAGCCCTGGAAGGGCGTGAACTTGTCTATGAGTATCTTCGCGACGCTCATGGGAAAGCCGGGCGAGAGGGCCGAGTACGCCCTCAAGTGCACGGCGAGCACCTTGTTCTTTTTCTTCACGAGCCTGGCGATCTCGGTGAGCTCCTCCCTGGGGGCGAATATGCCGGGTTCGTACTGGAGGCCCAGGGACACGCCGAGCGCCCCCTGGTCCATGCCCTCATCGAGGAGCTCGAGCATCTCCTTCATCTCGTCGGGCCTGAGCGGCGAGGCGTCGAACCCTCGGATGGACGTGCGCGTGGTGCCGTGTCCCACGAAGCTCGCGAGGTTGTGCGACATGCCGGTCCGCCCGAGCGACGCGAAATACTCGGCCATGGAGGACCAGGTGATGGAATAATACTCCTTTGACCTCGTTCCGATGCGCTCCATATGGGCGCTGTTCCTCCTGTACCCGCCCGGGCCGTACCCGCAGTTCCCGCCAATGAAGGTGGTGATGCCCTGCGCCGTGAATCGGCTCTTCAGGGACTCTCCCTGTGTGTATGGAAGGTACCTGTCCATGTGCGAATGGGCGTCGATGAACCCGGGGGCGATCACTTTCCCCGTGCAGTCGATGGCGCTTCCGGCGAAGCGCGCTTCCTCTCCCTCCCGGAAAATTTTGCTTATCTTCCCGTCTTTTATGAGCAGGCTGCCGGGATACGGCTTCGCGCCGGTTCCGTCGACGACGCTGCCGTTTTTCAGGAGCACGCCGCCGGCCGCGTTGGTCCGCTGGGTCACGGTCGTCTTCGCGACCTGGGCCGTGGCGCTTCCCGCGGCGTTACCGGGTGCGAGGGTGCGAATGATCGAGGCAGCGGCAGGAAACATGGCGAATGCCGCGAGGCCCTTGCCCAGCAGTCCCAGGAAGGTGCGCCTGGTCGCCGGGACCGCGGTTATGGAATGCTCTTCTGGTACGCGCTTCATGTGGATCCTCCGTTCGGAAAAACTTTCATGATTGTGTGCTGCAACGATTCACTTCCCGTGAGCCGCGCCATTCAATGCGTATGCGTCGTAAACTACGTGCACTACCCTGTGTTTCATGCGTGTCCGCTTTCTCTCCCAGTCTACCTCGCGATCCAAATTTATTAAAAGGGTTCGCCTATGTCTCCCGATATCTGCGCGTCATGAAGCCCGGCCTCCCGGGCAGTCCCGATTCACGGCGTTCATGCATCCAGAACGGGAAGCGACTCCATGAGCTTCACGGTATCGTCAAAGCCCGTCACCCCGGCGTCGCTACCCAGGCCGGTGGCTACGAGGGCCGACACGGCGGTCCCGAACCGGCAGGCCTTGACGACATCGAATCCCCTGGCCAGCCCCGCGATGAAGCCCGCGCAGTACGAATCGCCGCAGCCGGTCGTGTCCACCACGCTCACAGCGAATGCAGGGATGCGGGTGAGGCTGTCCCTCGTCGCGAGGAGCGAGCCCTTCGCGCCCCACTTGAACACGCAGGCCTGGGGGCCCAGGTCCAGATAGAATCTGGCCGTGTCCTCCGGCGTGGATGTCCCGGCGATCTCCTGAGCCTCATCAAGGCTCGGCATGAAGTACTTCACATGAGGCAGGACCAGTTTAAGGGCCGGCATCGTCTGAGGGCCGGGGGCGATAAAATCGCACGTGACGACGGCGCCGTTCGAGGCTGCTTCCTTCAGGATCTCCGCCCCGGCGCCGCCGTCCAGGTTCAGCATGGTCCCCACGCCGCCCCAGTGGACGAAGCGGCCCTGGACGATATGCGCCCTGGTTTTTTCGTCGATCTCCAGGAGGATCGTCGCGCCCACGGCGTGGAAGTTGGGACGGTCGCCCCTGCTGTTCACCGCGAGCATCGTGGCCGCGGTGGAAAGCTCCGTCCGGCGCTGGATGTAGTCGGTCCCCACGCCCTGCTTTTTGAGCATGCCCAGGAGATAGTCGCCCATGTCGTCGGTGCCTATGGCTCCCACGAGCGTCGTGGCGAGCCCCAGCTTCGCCGCTATCACCGCGGGACCGGCCGCCGTGCCGGCGGGCGTCGTCCTGATCTGCTCGATCATCGAGGTTTTATTTCCCTCGGGAATGACGTCGATGTGGCGGCCCAGGATATCCAGGATGGTGAGGCCCACGCATACGCATTCGGCTCCTTTTGTCATTGGATGCTCCTCCGGTCAATGTGTTCGATGCTGTTCGTACCGGCACCCGTCCAATGCTATCAAGCCATTTGAAACCTGCAATGTCCAATCATTCGCTGACCGATCAGGGATTGAACGGAACTGGCCGTGTGCGGTTTGGTGCCCGCATAGAGGCGTAAAGACCGGGCAAGCCTGCAGGCCGCAGATGACGCACTCCCTTTCCGGAAGGCTGCTTCTGCCATCCGAGGCATCCCTACAAATACCCGCGGAGGCATGCGTGTCGTGAGAGCGCCCTTCAGGGAGGTTGGATGAGATGGAAGCGTTGGCAGTGCTTGTAAAAGAATGTAATCGATGCATGCTTGCAGATTGCTTCTACAAGAAGGAATCTAAAATTCTTATCTCCCTAATCTCATCTATCCCCATCTCTCCCATTCTTACACGCCGTCGCCGTGAAGCATGTGCGTGGAGGGGCGAACTGCCGCTACACTCGCATTATTTTGTTTACTGCATGAGGACGGTATGATCCAGCTTGCTATCATGATTGAATTCGTCACAGACCGCGAGCTCTACACCAGGGTAATCCTCCAGGCGGTTCCAAGGGCCAGGAAATTCCTCTGGATCGCGACGTCCGATCTGAAAGACATGTACGTGGAGAAGGGGAGGAAGGCCGTCCCCTTCCTCGAGATCCTCTCGGACCTCATTGGAAAGAACGTTTCCGTCCGGCTCATCCACGCGAAGGAGCCGGGCGCCAATTTCCGGAAGGACTTTGACCGCTACCCCAACCTCGTGCGCGGGCTTGAGCGGGTCCTCTGCCCCCGCGTGCATTTCAAAGCGGTGATCGTGGACGGCCGCTTCGCCTTCATGGGCAGCGCCAACATCACCGGTGCCGGCATGGGCGCGAAGGCGACGAGCCGCCGCAATTTCGAAAACGGCATCATCACCGACGAGAAGCAGCTGATCCGGCCCGTCATGGACCAGTTCGACGGGATCTGGATGGGGGCGCGGTGCGGGGAGTGCAGGAGGAAGGAGTATTGCGCGGATTTTGGGCATGTGATGGGGGAGTGAGGGTGGTGGTTGCAGCATGCCCTTTACCTCCGGACGCAAGGAACGAACCACGATGAATACGAATTTCTGGAAAGATATTTCATCCCTTCGGCGGTTTATCCTTTTCCGTTGTTAAATAGTGACTTGACTATGATACCACTTTATGGTACTATGACATCGGCATGAATACAAAAAACAAAAAGACTTTGGAGGATAAATTCAGAAAGCCGGCATTGTCGTCCATTCAGTGGAAAGATATTGAGGCATTATTATCTTCCATTGGGGCGGAGATTAGTGAAGGCGAAGGTTCAAGGATTCGAATCAAGCTCAATAATGTGCGGGCGGTATTTCATAGACCGCACCCTAAAAAAGAAACCGATACAGGCGCAGTGGCGTCGATGAAAAGACTTCTGGAAAATGCAGGGATAAAGCCATGATGGAGTACAAAGGGTATATTGGAATCGTAACCTACGATTCGGACGCGAAAATATTTCATGGTGATGTAATCAACACGAAGGATGTGATTACATTCCAGGGGACTTCCGTGATGGAAATAGAAAAAGCGTTTAAAGGATCGATCGACGATTATATAAAATGGTGCAAGAAAGAAGGCGTCAATCCCGAGAAACCATATTCAGGAAAATTCAATTTGAGGATCTCGCCGGAACTCCATAGGGAAATAGCGATAGCTTCAATCAAAATGAACGTGTCATTGAACAAGTTCGTCGAGAAAGCGCTCATTGATGAATTGTCCCATGTGGAGTAATGCAATAAAATTCCCTCACTCCACCATCCCCATTCTCCCATTTTCAATAAACCGGTCCGTAAGCTCCATGAACTTGTCTTTAGTTAAACGCTTATACGCATTTTCCCCCCACTCGCGGAAATTTATTTCCATCCAAGGATTCCTTTCAATGTTGAAATGCTCCCTCTTGTACGGCCTCACCAGTATCTTCTGCGTGTCGGTGACCGGGAAGGCGTCTATGACGCGGATGTAGTCCAGCATCCACTTGGGGTCCATACCCCCCTCTCCTGTGGGGGTAATGACAATTCGGGATCAGGTATTTTCATATTATCCCCTTCCTGGGGATACAGGGGGCGTCTCAGAACAAGGTCCGATTTAGGGAGAAAAAAAGCTTGAAAAAATTACACTGTAAGATTAACAGTGTAATTGCAACCTCCACGTGAGGATAAGCTCATGCCCAAGGCTCCCCGTTCAAAAGAAGAGATCAACGCAGTCAAGGAAAACATCCTGGACGCGGCCCTGCGGCTCATTGTTGAGGAGGGCTTCCGGAACCTGAGCATGCGCAAGATCGCCGCCCGCCTGGGCGTCACTGCGACCACCATCTATAACTATTACCACAATATCGATGAGCTCTATTTCATGATACGCATGCACGGCTTCGAGCTTCTCCATGCGAGCCTGGTCCAGGTGAACGCCGTCCATGCGGACCCCCGCGCGCGTATCCACGAGCTCGTGCGCCGCTACATCGCGTTCGGGACCGAGTACCCCGATTATTTCGACATCATGTTCATAGACCGCACGGTCCCCAAGTACAAGGAGTGCATCGGCACCGAGCTCGAGGCGGTTTCGCTCGCCGAGCGCGAGATGGCCCACCGTTCGTTCTTCCTGGCCGTGGAGACCGTGAACGACTTTTACGCGGGCGACCATGAGTTCACCTACGCGGACGCCTACCGCGAAACGATCCGGCTCTGGTGCGAGATGACCGGCGTGTTGAGTCTCAGAAACAGCCGCCTCCTCCTCGAGGTCGAGACCGACGTGACGGGTCTTATGGAGAAACTGACGGAAGAGATACTGGAACGGTTTTGAATCCCCTCAGGCTCCGCCAGCTCCCCTTTAGGTAAAGGGGAGCCCTTAGGGGATACCGGCCTGTGGTTGGGACTGGAACGAGCGTCCCCCGATCAAGCCCCTTTAGTAAAGGGGCGGTGATGGACAGGATGTCCAAATGCAGGCGTTGCGACAGGAGGTTGCGTTGTTAGCGTGCCCCGGAGGGCGGGGATATTACAAGAGTAACGCGCGGGGAGGGAAACACGATGCTGCTCTACGTAGACGGGAATGGAAAAACCGTGAAATCGGCGACTCACCTTCTTATAAAGACGCTTCTCAGGCTTGCGGCGGCGAACTTCAACCTGCGCCCCGCGCTCAGGGAGAAGCTGAGGAGCGTGGACGGCTGGCTGGACCTCGCCGTGGGCGTGCGGACCGAAAGCCGCTCGGTGGAGTGCGGCATCGTCTTCGCGCAGGGGCGCGTATCGGTCACCGCGGGCCTTCCGCCTCGTCCGGACGCGACGCTGGTCTTCCGCACCGATTCAGCCATGCGAAGGCTCCTCGGGGCGACCCCCACCGACCAGATCCATATGCTCCTCGAAAGCGTGATGCGCGTCGAGGGGAGCATGGGGAAGATAAACGTGTTCTTTTATTTCCTCTCGCTCCTCATGAGCGCGAAGCAGGTGAAGCTCATGGAGGGGGAGCGCGCCTCCCGCCGCAGGGAGCTCCTCAAGGCGTCGCCCGCATCCCGCGCCGAATTCTCCGCCGAGCTCGCCGCGAGGAAGACGGCGCGCCTTCGTGCGCCCGCGCGGGACCGCGGTGTTAAGTACCTGGACGACCCGTACCTTCCGGAATACGGGCTCGCGGATTTTCCCCGGCTTGTGAAATTTCTTGACCTGCACCTCACGGCGAAACCCGAGATCTGTCCCGAGCTTCCCGGGCTCCTCACCGCGTGGCACCGGGAGCACGGCTTTGAGCTGGATTCCGCGGGCAGGCCCAGGGACCCCGTGCTCCGCAAGGCGCGGGCCTACAGGCACCTCATGGAGCGCAAGGAACCCATCATCGCGAAGGATTCGCTGCTCGCGGGGACCACGACGAGCAGGCCGGTGGGATGCGTCGTCTACCCGGAGGGGAGCGGCGGCCTCATCTGGAACGAGCTCCTCACCATCCCGCACCGCACGCACAATCCGTTCGCGATCTCCGAGGAGACGCGGGAGCTTCTCCACCGCGACGTGTTTCCCTACTGGGCGCACCGCAACTTCCGCGAATGGGTGCGCGACAAATACGGCAACCCGCTCTGCCAGCAGATGGACGAGCGTTATGCGCTCTATTTCAACTGGAAACAGGCGACAATCTCCCACACGATTCCCGATTTCCCGAAAATACTCGCGAAGGGGACCTCCGGCATGATCGCGGAGATCAAGGGCGCGCTCAAGAAGAAAGGAATGGGGGCCGATACCAAGGCAGTCCTCCAGGCGATGGTGCTTTCACTCGAAGGGCTCGCGGCGTACTCGCGGAACCTTGCGGCGCGCGCGGCGAAGGACGCCACCGCGGAAAAGGACCCCGCGCGGAAAAAGGAACTCACCGCGCTCGCGAAGGCGTGCGCGCGCGTGGTCGAAAAACCGGCGCGCACCCTCCACGAGGCCCTCAACGCCGTGTGGATCACCTGGATCGCGCTTCACATGGAAAGCATGAACGCGGGGCTCTCGCTCGGGAGGCTCGACCAGTGGCTGCAGCCGTACTTCGCCGCAGACATGAGGAAGATAAAGTCGAAGGCCGCGCGG
>CALMJO010000506.1 GCA_937864375.1 uncultured Spirochaetota bacterium | reverse complement strand
CCTTCGCCGCCGCCGCCCCGTCCTCTATTCCGTCCCCAAGGTGCACGACCGCATCGAACGGCGCGTGGGCGCGCAGCGCATCGGACACGCCCCTCCTGTTTCCGTGCGTATCGGCGAACACGGCGATGCGCATTGTTTTTCCGGAAGGATTCACCGGGTTACCTGCATTCCCTGTGAATTGCGCTCAGCGCGCTCACCCTGCCCTCGCGGAGCGCAGCGCACAGCTCACCGATGCCGGTTATCCTCGACTGGAAGACCGTACGGCATATTCCAATGCTCCGTATATCGTGTGCATCGCTGCATCCGATTCCCGCGATCCCCATCTGCGCCGCGAGGGCCGCCGCCTTTGCCCTTCCTTCCGCATCATAGGAGGGGTGTTCCACCTCGAGACCGTCCAGCGCATAGTCCGATGTCGCGTCGCCGCTTCCGTAATAACCGTGGCCCGTATCGTGCCTCTTGAACGGGTGCGCCGCAAGCACCACGCCTTCCCGCTCATGCACCATCTCGATGACCGTTTCCACCGACCTGTTGGAGCCCAGGCTCGACGGGTAACCAAACACCAGGAACTCGCCCTGCAGCCTTCCCGTCTTCGAGTAGCACGCCACCTCCTGTCCCGGCAGCACCACGAGATCATTCACACCGGCCTGGGCTATGAGGTCCGCTATTTCCCCGTCCTTCCACCGGATCCCATGCTCGGTCAGGGCAATGCCGCTGAGCCCCACCGCCGCCGCGCGTCGCAGCGCCTCAACGGGGTCGATCGCGCTGCAGCCTGAATACCGGCTGGTGTGAATGTGCAGGTCGTATTCCATATGGCCCTAAAGCTCCATCTGCTTCGCGATGACCTCGTTCATGATCTCGTGCGTCCCGCCGCCGATCGAAAACAGCCTCGCGTCGCGGTACAGCCTTTCGACCAGGTACTCCCTGCAGTACCCGTAGCCCCCGTGAATCTGCACGGCGTCGTAGACCACCCTGTCACACGCGTCGGTGCTGAAGTTCTTCGCCATGCATACCTGTTTATACACGTCTTCGCCTTTGCCGATCTGCGCCGCGACGCCGTAATTGAAGCGTTTCGCGGCCTCGACGAGCGTGGCCATGCCCGCGAGCTTGTGACGCGTTACCTGGAATCCCGTGAGCGCCTTGCCGAAGGCGACGCGCTCGCGCGCGTACCTGATGGAAGCCTCGAGCGCCATCTCCGCGACCGTGTGCGCCTCGACCGCGAGGTAGAGCCGCTCCTTCTGGAAATTGCGCATGATGCCGGCGAAGCCGCGGTTCTCCTCGCCCAGCATGTTTTCCACGGGCACCTCGCAGTCCATGAACGCAAGCTCCGCGGTGTCCGAGGCGTGCCATCCCATCTTCTCGATCTTTCCCGACACCGAGAAGCCGGGAGTGCCCTTCTCGATCACGAAGAGGCTTATGCCTCCCGCGCCCGGCCCGCCGGTGCGCACCGCCGTCGTGAAGAGGTCGGCCCGCGTGCCGCTCGTGATGAAAGTCTTGCTTCCGTTGATGATGTAGCGGTCACCCTTCTTCACGGCGCGGGTCTGGAGCCCCGCGACATCGGACCCCCCGCACGGTTCCGTTACGGCGAGGACCGCGATCTTTTCGCCCGCGATGATTGGCGGGATGTACCTGCGCTTCTGCTCCTCGCTTCCAAGGGCGAGAATGGGCGGCATGGCGATCCCGCTGCAGCCAAGGCTCGAAGCGAGCCCCACCGAGCCGCAGCGTATGATCTCCTCGCAGTAGGCGACCTCGTGGAAGATGTCGCAGGGGGTTCCGCCAAGCTCCTCCGGGTAGCCGAACCCGAAGAAGCCGGCGTCTCCCGCCTTGCGGTAAAGGTCACGGGGGAAGGTACCCTCCTCCTCCCATTCGTTGACGTGCGGCGCAATCTCCCGCGCGATGAACTTTCTCACGGAGTCCCTGAGAATCGCGTGAGATTCCAAAAAGTATTCGCTTGTCATGACGTCCGTATCCTCAGCCCTTTTTCCCCTTGAACCCGTCCATCGCGGTGGTCATGCCCATCGCGCCCAGGAGCCAGTCGGCAAAGCCGACGGGAAAAAGCTTCATCATCAGCGTCAGGTTGACGGAGAACGGAATGGTCAGCATGGGAGCGTCCTTCTTTACCGCCTTCACCACTTTCTTCACCACGTATTCCGGCTTGAGCACCGGGTTCATGATGAGCGGCTTGAACCCGTTGAACATTCCCGTGTCTATCACGTAGGGACACACGAGCGTGGTCTTGATCCCGCGGCATTTCATTTTCTTGAGCTCGAGCCGGAGCGCCTCGGTGAATCCTACCTCGGCGAACTTGCTCGCGTTGTAGTCCGCGGCCCGCGGAAATCCCTGCAGACCGGCCGAGGATGAGATGTTCACGATGTTGCCCGAATTGCGCTTGATCATGTCCGGCAGGAAATGCTTGGTAAACAGGACGTGCCCGAAAAAGTTCACGTCCATGGTCTTCTTTATATCGCTGATCGAAAGCTCCAGTATGGTCTTCCCGAGTACGATGCCCGCATTGTTCACCAGGACGTCCAGGCGCGGGATGTCCTGGTCGATTTTCTTGAGCACCTTCTCCACCGCATTCTCGTCGGAGATGTCGCACGCGTATGAATGGGCGTTGCGTCCCTTCGCCTCGATCTCTTTTTTAACCGCGGCGAGGCCCTTCTCGTTGATGTCGCATATGACGCAGTGCGCGCCCTCGGCCGCAAAACTGAGCGCCATGAGCCTTCCAATACCTGATGCCGCACCCGTGACCAGCACGTACTTACCCGAAAGATTCTTCATGTCCCGACCTCCAAAATTGTTTTGCTAAGTACTCACGCATTCCAGATTCCCGTTTAACCTGTGTAATCCTCCCCGCGCGCCTAGAACGAGGACTCGCTTACCTCGAGCGCGGGGTAATCCTCCCTGAGCTGGGAGCTTATCCTGCCCTGGGTGACCGGGAGAAGCTTTGACATATAATACCGCCCCGAGGCGATCTTCCCCGAGTAGAACGCGGCATTCGCGTTCTGTTCGATGAAGTCAGCCCTCTTCTCCGGGGTCGCCGCGCCGGCCGCATCGAAGAGCGCATGCAGCCTCTTCGTCGCCGTCGTCATCTGCCAGAGGTGGAGCCATCCCAGGATGACGTCGCCGGTAATTTCGAGGAACTGGAGCGAGTCCTGGAACGCCTGCGACACCCTTCCTGCCGCCATGAGCGCCCGGACCTGCGCGAGCGCGCCCTCGAAACCGGCTTTGGACTTTTCGAACTCCGCCGCGTAGTCTGCAAGTCCCTCCACCGTGCGCGCGTCCTCGATGCACGCCTTCATCCTGCCCAGGAGCATGTCGACCGCCCGGCCCCCGTTCATCCCGATCTTGCGCGCAACCAGGTCGATCGAGTGGATCGCGTTCGTGCCCTCGTAGAGCGCGGTGATTTTCTGGTCGCGCAGGAACTGCTCGACCGGGTAGTCCTGGCAGTAGCCGTACCCGCCGTACACGTTCATCGCGCTGCTGCAGACATCGAATCCCCGTATGGACGAGTATGCCTTCGCAAGGGGCGTGAGCAGCTCCACGACGCTGTCGTAGTCCTTCCTGAGCGTATCATCCTTCACGGCGTTCTTCATGTCGATGTAAAGCGCCGCGAGGTAGTTCATCGCGCGCAGCCCCTCGAGGAGCGCCTTCATGCCAAGGAGATTGCGACGCACGTCAGGATGCCGAATGATCGCGACCGGCTCAGAGCTCTTGGTGCGGATGTCGGTGCCCTGTTTGCGCACCTTAGCGTATTCGCGCGCGTTCAGGTACGCGGCCGACGCGAGTCCCACGCTCTGCACCCCCACGTTCAGCCGCTCCTCGTTCATGATGAGGAACATGATGGCGATCCCCTGGCATGGCTTGCCCAGGATCTCCCCGATGCACTCGCCGTTGTCGCCAAAGCTCATCTGGCAGGTCGCCGATCCGCGTATTCCCATCTTGTGCTCGATTCCCGCGCAGGTGACGTCATTGCGCGCGCCCAGGCTGCCGTCGTCGTTCACGTGGTACTTGGGAACCAGGAAAATCGAGATTCCCTTGATGCCTGCCGGGTCGCCCTCGATCCTCGCGAGCACCGGGTGTATGATGTTGGGGTGCGCGTCGTGCTCGCCGCCGGTGATGAAAATCTTCTGCCCCGAAATTTTATACCTGCCGTCGGGCATCTTCACGGCCTTCGTCTGGACCTGCGCGAGCGCGCTTCCCGCGCCCGGCTCGGTCAGGTTCATCGTTCCCGCCCATTCGTAGCTCAGGAGCTTCGAAAGATATTTTTCCTTCTGCGCCGGGGTCCCGTGGTGCTTGATCATGGTCGCGGTGCCATGGGCGAGGCTGGGATAGAGGTTGAGCGCGGTGTTGGCCGCGTGGAATACCTCGTTGCACGCGGTAAAGACCGTAACGGGAAGTCCCTGTCCGCCGTCCTCGGGGTCCTCGCAGGCGGCAACCCACCCGCCCTCGCCGTACATTTTAAGCGCCCTGTGAAACCCCGCGGGAATCGTCACTGCGCCGTCTTTCCACTGCGCCGCCGTCCGGTCCCCGTCGGCGTTGGCGGGCGCCATCTCGTTTTCCGCGAGACGGAAAGCCTGGTCCAGGACCATGTCGAACTCGCCGCGCGAAAAATAGCCGAACTTCTCGTAGGCGGTAAGTTTTTCCACGTCAAGCTGCTCGTAGAGCACGAACTCGACGTCACGTTTGTCTACCAGTTGCGATGCCATCCATTCCTCCTGGTGAATCTTAACATGCGCGGGAATCGGGGTCCGATCTGCCGCGCGTTATTTTACAATACCAGCAGCCGCCCCGCGCCCTCACGCGTTCCTTCCCCCGTCGATGCGCTTCCCTTTTCGGCGGGAGGCGCTCCTCCCAGGAGGACCTTCCTGGGGCTTCGTCCCGTCATCGAGGGCCTCACGAGCAGGAGCGCCGCATCGTCGAGACGCTCCGTGCCCCAGGACGCCTGGTACAGCATGTCCGCCGTCTCCGTGGCGAACTCCCTCGCGCGCAGCGAGGATATGA
>CALMJO010000505.1 GCA_937864375.1 uncultured Spirochaetota bacterium | reverse complement strand
GGAGGAAGGCATGGGGCGAACCGGACGACATGCAGAGCGGCGAGTACGCGCGCACCTTCTGGATCTATTCGGGCACCTTCACGCTGGGGTGGCTGGGGGAGCGTGACCAGAACTTCGTGCTGCGGGCGCGCTACAAGGGCGGCCAGGACAACGACTTCCTCACGCGCCCGCGCTTTGGCGGCTCGATCGACAATGCGAAGCTCGACGTGGTGCATGGCACCACCGTGGAGCAGTTCCGCTGCGAGGGCTTCGCGCTGGTCAATTCCCGATTCAGCTTCAACATCTTCTCGAGGCTGAGAATGAATCTTTTCCTGGACTACGCGCGCATCCTCGGGCCCACGCCCCAGGACGTGGGCGGCACGGGATACGGTTTCCGCATCCTCGCCTGGGGAGGACTCCCCATATGGCTGGCGCACGGCATAGCGAAGCGCTACTACCCCGAGGGAACGAAGCCCGAACAGACGATCACCTTCATGACCGCCGCGGGCTGGTAAGAAAAAGGCTTGACTATTGCCCCTCGCGGCCGCGAGCATAAAGATGCAGATTTCCGGCGTCCCTGCGGGACCGGCGGGAATGACTGCTCCAAATCCAGGAAGAAAGGTACCCCTATGAAGGTAATAGAAGGAAAACTCGACGCGACCGGGCTGAGCTTCGCCATAGTCGTCTCCCGGTTCAACGAATTCATCACGCAGAAGCTCCTGGGCGGGGCGGTCGACTGCCTCAAGCGGAACAACGCGTCCGATGAAAACATTACCGTCGTGTGGGTCCCCGGCTCGTTCGAAATCCCCGCGGCCGCGAAGGCGCTCGCCGAGCAGAAGAAGCACGACGCCGTTATCTGCCTGGGCGCAGTCATCCGCGGCGCGACCCCCCACTTCGATTTCGTCGCCTCCGAGGTTTCCAAGGGAGTCGCGCAGATTGGCCTCGCCGCGCGGATGCCCGTGATATACGGCGTGCTCACCACCGACACGATCGAACAGGCCATCGAGCGCGCGGGCACCAAGTCCGGCAACAAGGGCTTCGATGCCGCAATGGCCGCTATTGAAATGGCCGACCTTTTCCGACAATTATCTTAATGGGACACAGGCGCAGGGCACGCGAGTACGCGCTTCAGGCGCTGTACATGTACGAAACAGTGCAGACCGGGCTCGACGAGCTCACGGAGCTTCAGTGGGTGGACAAGGACATACCGGACGACATTCGGGAATTCGCGATCACCCTCATCCGCGGCTCAATAGAGAGCCTGGACACCGTGGACGCGCTCATCGTGAAGCATTCCAGGAACTGGAAGTTCGAGCGGCTGAGCGCCGTCGACAAGTCCATACTCAGGATCTCCATCTACGCGCTCCTGTTCCTGCCCGACATCCCCGAGATCGTCACGATCGACGAGGGGATCGAGCTGGGAAAGCTCTATGGCGGCGAAAGTTCCGGCCAGTTCATCAACGGCATTCTCGATGCGATAAAGAAAATCGAGCTGAAGCGGGAGGACATCCACGACCGTGAGCCCCACAGGAAAAAGTAGATTCACGCTGGCGCCTGAAAACCCCGAAGACGAGCTTGACGTCCAGCGCAACCGCATAACCCTCACGCCCGAGGAGCGCAGGCGCAGGATGAAACCGGCGTTCATCATCGCGGGCGTCACGCTCGCGGCCGTCGGGGCCATACTCCTCGTCACCGCCGTCATCAAGAAGCCCCAGCTCTTCTTTCCCAAAGACAAGGGAAAAAAGGTCTCCGACGAGGCCGTGTTCTCGGGCGGCGACAAGGCGGAGCTGCCCGACGGCAAGTACGAAAACGTCAACCTGCGCCGCGGCATCGAGAGCTACCGGAAGGGCTACTTCAAGGACGCGCTCGCGGAGTTTTCGGAGGCCGTGGAGTCCGACGCGAGCGACGCGGAAAAGGCCGTCGCCCTCACCTACTCCGGCATCATCCACGACGAGAAGGGCGACGCGGCGAAGGCGATCGAGTTCTACAACCGCGCGATTCGCTATGACCGGAAGAACCCCATAATATACAGGAACCTCGCGCTCGCCTACCGGCACAAGAAGGACTACGAGAAGGCGGGCGAGGCGGCGGAAAAGGCCGTGGACGCCGACTCGAAGAGCGTCAAGAACCGCATCCTCCTGGGCAATATCGAGTTCGAAAAGGGCGACTACAAGAGCGCCGCGAAGGAGTTCGAGGCGGTCCTGGACATGGACGCGGAGAACCCGCCCGCGCTCTACAACCTGGGGATGACGCTCTACAAGAAGGGCGACGAGGCGTCCGCGGTCGAGTACTTCAAGCGCGCGGCGACGTCCGACCGCATTGGCGAGATCGCGCGTCTTGCCTGCGGGAAGCTGGGCGTGATCTTCACCGAGCGGCGCGACTACGAGCAGGCCGAAAAGTTCCTCTCCCTCGCGACGAACATCGCGCCCAGGGACCCCGTGAACCATTACAACCTGGGCATCGTCTACTTCAAGCAGAAGAAGGACGCCGAGGCCCTCAAGGAATTCCTGAAAGCCGAGGAGCTGGGCAAGGACGACGTGAGCGTGCTCGAGGGACTGGGAGAGGCGTACCTCTCCCTGCGCGAATACGACAAGAGCCTGGACGCCTACAACAGGCTGCTCGCGACCAACCGTCGGAACGTAAAAATTCTCTCGCGCATCGCCGAGGTCTACTACGAGAAGGGGGAGCTCGAGCGCGCGTACGATTTCTACCACAAGATCACGACCTACGAGCCGCTTTCGGAAAACGCGCGCATCGCCTACCTCAACATGGGCAACATCCTGGACGACACGCAGCGCTACCGCGAGGCCATAGACGCCTACCAGAAGGCGCTCGCCATAAGCCCCAAGGACGACGCGGCGCTCTTCAACCTGGGGATCGCCTACAAGCACGCGAAGAAGCCGGAGCTCGCGATCGAGACCTGGCGCAAGGCCGCCGACCTTAACCCGGAGAACCCGCAGCCGCTCCTGGCGCTCGCCGACTACTACTACGAGAACAACCACTACGACCTCGCGATGGACGAGTACCAGAGGATACTGCGCCGCTGGCCCGATTTACAGGACGCCCACTTTACGCTGGCGACCGTGTACTACAAGCGCAACCAGGTCGAGTACGCGATCGAGGAGTACAAGCGCGTGATCGACATAAACGACCGCAACAACTACGCGCGCAAGGCCTACATCAACCTGGGGATCCTCGAGTCCGGCGACAGGAAGGGCGGAGAGGCGGCGATGGAGAAGGCGCAGAACTACATCCAGAAGGCGCTCGTCATGAAGCCCAACGACGCGGAGGCGCTCCTTTCACTGGGCATCATGTACATGAAGAAGGAGATGTTCGATCGCGCGATCGACACCTTCCTGCAGGCCCAGCGCGCCACGAACGATTCCAGGCTCGTCGCCGACACGAACAACAACATAGGCAAGTGCTATTACAAGAAGGGCCAGTACAAGAAGGCGCTCCAGGCGTTCACGCGCGGCATAGAGGACGATCCCACCAACGAGGAGATCCGCATGAACCGCAAGGTGGCAATGCAGGCATACGAGGCCGAAGTACAGAAGCGCTGAGCGGACATCGCCGTCCCAGGTTGTGCATTGTTATGCCTCATCCGCGCATATATGGCTGCAACTGCCGCCGGATGCCGCGCAGCATCGCACGCGGTTCTTCACGGCATAAAGCTCACCATGACCGTCGTGCCCTTCCCCTTCACGGAATCGATCCGCACGCCCCCGCCTATCTGCCGCGCAAGCAGCTTGACGAGCCGGAGCCCCATGCTCTCTGCGGTGTCGGGGCTGAAGCCCTGCGGCATCCCCGACCCGTCGTCCGAGATTTCGAGGCTGCCCGTTCCATCGCGCAGGCCAAGCTTGATGCGGACCTCGCCGGACGAACCGGGCGGGTAGGCATACTTGAGCGCATTCGTTAGAAGCTCGTTCACTATGAGGCCCAGCGGCATCGCCTGCCGGACCCCCAGCACGATGTCGTCGAATCCGGTCAGGAGACGGAGGCTCGCGCGCTCCGCCGAGAATGTCTGGAAGATGGAATTCGCCAGCTCGCCGATGTAAAGACCCAGTTCGATCCGGTCGACGCCCGCCGACCTGTACAGGCGCTCGTAGATGGCGGCCATCGAGCGGATGCGCAGCTGGGTGTCGATGAAAATCTGGCGCGACAGGTTGTCGGGCAGCCTGTCCATCTCGAGGCCAAGCAGGCTCGTGATGGTGTTGAGGTTGTTCTTGACGCG
>CALMJO010000504.1 GCA_937864375.1 uncultured Spirochaetota bacterium | reverse complement strand
TCTACACCTCTCTATTCGTCGGCAGCGTCAGATGTGTATAAGAGACAGACGCGATCGTGGTGCGGGAAAACATCTTCCGAAAGCTTGAATCCGGCATGCATCCCATGAAGGCGGCCGAGCACGGGACGAAGGAGGTGATGCTCGCGGTCATCGCGACCACGCTCACGGTCATCGCCGTGTTCCTGCCCATTGGATTCCTGCAGGGCATCGTGGGGCGCTTCTTCAAGCAGTTCGGCCTCACGGTTGTGTTTGCGATGTCCATAAGCCTCTTCGACGCGCTCACCGTGGCCCCGCTGCTGTCGGCCTATTTCGCGGGCAAGGGGGGCAAGGCGAAGAACATAGTGGTAAGGAAGTTCGACGAACTCCAGGACCGGACCGACAAGCTGTATTCCAGGCTCCTGAATTTCAGCGTGACTCATCCCATGAAAATCGTCGGCATCACCACGCTGGTGTTCTTCCTGAGCATCGGGGCCTTCTTCGTCATAGGCAAAACCTTCCAGGCGGACCCGGACGAGGGAGAATTCCTCGTGAACATGGAGATGCCTCCCGGCACGAGCATCTACGGGACCCAGGATCTCGCGCAGAAGATCGCCGAAAAAATCAAGACGATCCCCGAGCTTCACCACATGAACATCCAGGTGGGCAACGACCAGGGCGAATACAATCTCGCGTCAATTGGCGTGTTCATGGTGCCGCGCAAGGAAAGGAACAGGACGACCAATGAGCTCAAGGAGGAGGTTCGCGGCTTCCTGAAAGATCCGCGGTTCGCGGTCGCCAATCCCTCGCTGGACAACTATACGCGCTCGGCGGGGGGTGCGGGAAACAAGCCCTATATCCTGAACCTCGCGGGAGACGACCTGGAGGCCCTGCACAAGTACTCGCTCAAGGTCATGGAAAAACTGAAGGATGTCCCGGACCTGACCGAGATCACGTCGAGCTTCCAGACGGGGAAGCCCGAGTTCCAGGTGCAGCTGAACGAGCAGAGGATGCAGATGCTGGGAGTATCCCACAAGACCGCGGGTGCCGAGCTTCGCTACCGCGTGGAGGGGGGCGTGGTGGGCAAGTTCAAGGACAAGTCGCAGGACCTCGAGTACGACATCCGCATGCGGTTGCAGCCGGACCAGCGCGATCTCCAGCGCGTGTTCGCCGAAACCCGAATTCCCAACATGAAGCAGAAAATCATACCGCTTTCGGCGATTTCAACGGGAGTGAACACGACAGGGCCGGCGAAGATCCTGCGCCAGGACCGTTCGCGCATTATCCAGATCTTCGCAAACATCGCGCCGGGGGGTGCGGACGGAAACGCGATCGGGAAGACGCGCCAGATACTCGAAAAGGACCTTGGCCTTCCCCAGGGCGTGTCCTACGGCTTCGTGGGGCGTGCGGACGCCTTCGAGGACATGATCAAAAACATCAGCGTCGCGTTCATGCTCTCGCTGCTGTTCATCTACCTGGTGCTGGCGAGCCTTTACGAGTCCTTCATCACGCCGGTGACCATCCTCCTGGCACTGCCGCCCGCCATGTCCGGCGCATTCCTGGCCCTGTTCTTAACGGGCAGGCTCATGGACATGAACTGCATGATCGGGGTCGTGATGCTCCTGGGGCTGGTGACCAAGAACTCCATCCTGCTGGTGGACTTCGCGCTCGAGGGAGTCCGGGCGGGGCTCTCGAGGAAGGAGGCGATCATCAAGGCCGGCATGATCCGGCTTCGCCCCATTCTCATGACGACCTTCGCGATGCTCGCGGGCACGCTCCCGGTCGCCCTGGGGGTTGGAGAGGCGGCGAAGTACCGCGTCTCGATGGGTGTCGCGATCATTGGCGGGCTTGTCGTGTCGACGCTCATCACGCTCCTGGTGGTGCCGGCCGTGTTCGAGTACATTGACGAGCTGCGCGAGAAAATCGAAAGCGCGTTCCGTCCCGAGCCCGAAAAGCTTGCCGTCAACAATTTCAACGGCGAGGACGCCATCTCCCGCGAGATCGTGAGCGACCTGAAAAAGTTCGAACGGAAGCACGGCGCGGCAGCGTTCGTGGATGAAGATTCTCCCATCCCGGTTACGACGGCGGTGAAGCGCCCCGCTCCCAAAAGAAAGAAGTAAGCCATACGCATGCCCCGGCGAAGGGCATGCTCTCCTGATAAATACGCGGCCCCGGGTTTGTACCGGGCCTGCGTGTTTTAAATTCAATGAGATCAGCGGACCATGGTGCATTTTTTAGTTTACAAATAGCGGATACCGGTTATTCTCACTCAAGAAAATTCCGGAGAATCCATGTCCGTCGAGTAAACACCTCTTCCGCTTGTTATCAGCCGAGCCACGCGGCAGGGGAGAGGTGTGCCCAGTTATTGCAGTATCACTAAATGATAATTGGAGAGAACTCAAAATGGAACATGCGGAATCAACCGGATACATAGTCTCTTCCCCCCAATCCCCGGACGATTTAAAAAGCCTTTATTCCCTGAACAGGACCGTGCACGGAGTCGCGGTTGAAAACCTGACGAGGAAAATGGTCGATCGCCGTGCGGATGTTCGGAAGGAAAGCTTCCTTATAGTAAAAGACAGGGATGCGAACAGGGTCGTCGCGACCCTGGCCATGATCCCGTGGAGAATACGCTATTGCGGGATGGAGCTCAAGGCCCTCGAGATGGGAATTGTCGCCACGGACGGAAATCATCGCATGAAGGGACTCCAGCGCTTGATGAACGAACGGTTTGCCGGGCGCATGGCTGATGAAGAATTCGACATGAGCCTGATACAGGGCATTCCCGGGTTTTACGGCAACTTTGGCTATCATTACGCCATCCCGCTCGAAAACCAGGTTTTCATCGAGCTTCATTCGATCATTCAGGATGACGGCGCGGCGCGGTGTCCCTGTTCGATCAGGAAAGCCCGCGACGACGACTACGAGTTTATCGCCGGGCGCTACGCGGCGCACTCGTCCGGGTACGGCATTTCGTCGATCATCACCGCGGATCATTACCGGTTCATGGCCGACCTCTCGTACGACGCAGAAACCGATGCCGAGTTTTTCGTGGTCTGTGAAGAGGGCGCGCCTGCCGGGTATTTCAAGGTGGCCCTCCACGGCTTCACCGACGGGCTCATGTTGAGTGAGGTTTCGGACATGCGGTATGAGCATTACTCGGCTGTCCTGGGATACCTCAAGGCGCTTGCGCTGGACCGGGGCAAGCCCTTCATCAAGTGCGTGCTGCCCGGCTTTCATGAATTCACGCGTGTCGCATGCGCCATGGGAGGGTATCACCGATGGAGCTATCAATGGCAGCTTAAGCTGAACCTGAAGCGATTCTTCGCTTCCATAAGGCCGCTTCTTGAGCGAAGGGTGGGCTCCAGTATGTTCAAGGGGCTCACCGGCCGCCTGGCCCTGAGCCTGTTCAGCACGGGGATAGCGCTCGAATTCAGGGACGGATCGATCACGGGGATTGAAGATTACCGGGAGCAGCAGGAGGTGTGCTGCATGCCGCTGCGGTCGTTCTGCCAGCTGGCGATGGGGTGCAGATCGCTTGGCGCGATAATGGAAGGGGACAACCAGGTTTTTATGACGCCCAGGAACCTTTTGCTGATGGAAACCCTGTTTCCCGCATGCAGATCGTACCTGTACAATAATTACTAGCACGGCAATGCCGCCGCGAAGCGCGCGGTGACCGGGGCGGGAGACGCGTGAACCGGTTTTGCCGGCATCCCGCTCTCCCGCGATCGTGCGTGCCCGCCCCGTCCGCAGCGGGAGAGGGGCAATGGTAAACCAGGACGGATGTCCCCGGTCTTTTCGGATATGTGGTTGACGGGTAAGCGAGGAGAAGGCACCCGGGAAGCCCGCATCTCCGGCCGGTGCAATCTCCGCGATGACGGGCATTCAGGAGGGAACAGTCCGGGTGACAGGTATTGGGCATGGATTGAAAATGCCCTGGAGTTTTTTCACGGGAAGCGGGTCCTCGTTTTAAATGGCGCTTATGATCTGCGGTATTGCGGCATACGTGTCCGCTGATCGTAGAGCGCTCCCGGCCGGCCGTGCTCTTGCTGATCGAGTATACATTTTAGCATAGTATTGATATGAATATTAATATAGATATATAAAATCATTTTGTTCATTTCATTGACAATGGGCCAAAGCCTCGCACAATGTCCCCATTCTTCAATCCCACTTGGCTTCAACTCATTCATCGCCGCGGGCGGCACGATCGCCTATACCAAGGGCGCCGAAACCCTGCTGGAAGACCTGAAAGACGTGAGGCCCACGGCCTGCGTGTACGTGCCCCGCGTCATGGAGAAACTGTACGAGGGCGTCATGGCGCAGCTGCGAAACGCGCCGGGAAGCAAGAAGGCCATGTTCAATCTTGCCCTGGGCGTGGGCGGGGCGCCCCTTTCGGACGAGATCAACGCCTTCTTCCAGATCATGGGGATCGAGGCGCACCTTGGGTACGGACTCACCGAGACGACGCCGGTGACGCACCTGAACACCTTCAAGTACCTGAAGCCCATAAAGCTGGGGACCTGCGGTCCGATTTTTCCACGCACCGAGTGCAAGGCCGCCGGCGACGGCGAGATCATGATCCGCGGCCCGCAGGTCATGAAGGGCTACTACAACAGGCCGCAGGACACGAAGGAGGTGCTCACCGCGGACGGCTGGTTCTACACCGGGGACATAGGCTTGATCGATGAAGACGGCTATTTGAGAATCACCGACCGCAAGAAGGACATCATCATCACCGCCGGCGGCAAGAACGTGGCGCCGCAGGTGATCGAGGGAATGTTCACTACGCACCCGCTCATCGAGCAGCTCGCGATAATCGGCGACCAGAGGTAATACCTGGTGGCGCTCATCGTGCCGGCGTTTGGCGAGCTCCTGAAATGGGCGAAGCCGAAGAGCATTAACGAGACCGACCAGAAGAAGCTCATCGCCGATCCCGACGTGGTGAAACGGTACTCGGAGGCGGTGGACGAGCTCAACAAGCCGCTGGGCAGGGTTGAGCAGATCAAGCGCTTCGCGCTCATAGACCGCGCCTTCACCCAGGAGTCGGGTGAGCTCACACCCACACTCAAGGTGAAGAGGAAGGTGGTGCTCGCTAATTACAAGGCGATCATCGAGGAGATGTACCGGGAGTAGCTTTTAAAGTCACGATCGTCCGTCGTCGCAGGCCTCCTCCTCGCTCATTGGGCGGGAGTACTCGGCGTTCGCGGGGCCGGTTCACCGGTCGAGCCCCGCGGCCGTCATGGACTTTCCGCAGCATTCGGGCGCGGGGACGTCCGTGGCGCAGCTCGCCGAGCGCCCACATTCCTCACAGGTGTATTCTATGGATGACATCGTTTCCATGGCCTTCCTCCTTTGGTGCGCATCGCGATCCCGGACGGGTTGGCGTGCGCTAAACGGTGGGCCGCTTGGCAAGCGGCCCCTACACGACGCGCCGTCTTACATGACGGGTATGAAATAATATACGGCGCGCCCGGCGGATTGTCCACCGCGCGTGATCATCCCGCGACTCCGCATTTTAAAATTGACTTTTGTCTGCAGGTCGGGTATGCGCATTAGTGCGGACACACCGCAATTCCCCGTGCGGAGGCAACCATGCCCAAGAAGCTCCTTGACCTTTCAATCGCGATCGAGAACGACATCCCGTCGGACCCCCCGATGATGATTCCAAAAATCCAGTACGTGGGCCACGACGAGGGCGCCGACCAGATGACCTTTTTCTTTCCCGGCATAGATAAAAACAAGGACCTGCCGGACGGCAAGGGATGGGCGGTGGAGTTCGTGACGCTCGCCACGCACTCGGGGACGCACCTCGACGCGCCCTGGCACTACCACCCGAGGATGAGCGGCGGGAAGGAGGCGCTCACCATAGACCAGGTGCCGCTCGAGTGGTGCGTGGGCAACGGCGTGAAGCTGGACTTTCGCGCGTTTCCCGACGGCTACCTCGTGAGGGCGGCCGACATGGAAAAGGCGTTCGCCGACAT
>CALMJO010000503.1 GCA_937864375.1 uncultured Spirochaetota bacterium | reverse complement strand
TATAAGAGACAGGAGCGATACCGGCCGGGGGATAGAGCCCTCCATCATCGCGAAGATATTCGATCCGTTTTTCACCACCAAGGACTCGGGCAACGGCCTGGGGCTCGCGGTGACCTACTCCATTCTGCAGAAGCACGGGGGCTATATCACCGTGGAATCGGCGCCCGGCAGGGGCGCGCGCTTCGACATCTACCTCCCCGCGTCGCGCGTCCAGGCGTCTCCCGAGGGGGGTGTTCCCGGGGAGCGGGAGCGGGTCGCAAGGAGGATACTGGTCATGGATGACGAGCCCATGGTGCTCAACGTCGCTTCGCGGATGCTGGAACACCTGGGCTACACGGTGAGCACGGCGTCGGACGGGGCGGAGGCGGTCGAGCTGTATCGCCGCGCGCTCGGGGAGGGAAGCGGGTTCGATTGCGTCATCATGGATCTCACGATTCCCGGCGGGATGGGCGGCGGCGAGGCGATCAGGCGCCTCAGGGAGATGGATTCCGGCGCGATCGCGATCGTATCGAGCGGCTATTCGAAAGACCCGGTGGTCGCGAACTACCGCGCGTACGGATTTTCCGGCTTCCTTGAAAAACCGTATCGCATCGAGCTTCTCCACGAGGTCATCGAGCGGGTGTGCGCGTCGTCGTAGGGTCAGTCGCGCCTGTCCCGGCGACCGTCTTCGTGACCGACAGGAGCGCCCTTCGCGGCACGAAGGCTTTTCAAAGGCAAAAGAAAGGGAGATGGGGAGATGGATGAGATGGAGGAGATAGAGAAGATAAGGGATTTTTTCAACGGCTGACTGCATTCACTCTCCTTCCAAACACCCCGAATCTGAATCTCTTCTATCGCCGTTAATCTTTTATCTCTTCATCCCCCTTTCCGTTGCAGTTAAATATTTTCCATAAATTCTTGACTAACGGCGGGACTGGTGTAGGGTGCTGGACGCGGAAGGTTTTTACCTTCCGTCACTTTTTAAAAAGCGGGCCGGGGGACCATGTCGGACATAAAGGCGGCGAGAAAAAACAGGATAATCGAGGCGGCCCTCCGGATCTTCGCGGAGAAGGGGTTCCAGGAGGCCACCATCTCCGAAATCGCGAAGGCCGCCGGGGTGTCCGACGCGACCGTGTACGAGTACTTCAAGACCAAGGAGGACCTGCTTTTCACTATCCCTGAAAAACTCACGGGCGACGCCCTGCGCGAGTTCCGCGAAACGATCCTCCCCTACCTGCGCGGCACCGAGGCGAAGCTCAGGGCGATCGTGCAGACCTATATGTCGCTCTACGAGCGCAACCCGCACTACTCGGCGCTGGTGATGCTGCAGCTCAAGGCCAACAGGAATTTTTTAAAGACCAGCTCCTACGAGCAGATTCGCGACGCCGCGCGCGAGCTCCTCGACTGCATCCGCGCGGGGATCGCGGACGGCACTTTCAAGAAGGACGTGGACCCGCTGCTCGTGCGCTCCGTGATACTCGGGAGCATAGAGCACCTGTGCGTGCGCTGGCACCTCCTCGGGACGCCCTCGAACCTCGTGGAGCACGTGGACCCCATCCTGGACCTCGTGCTCGACGGCATCCGCGCGCCGGGGCCCGCAAAGGAGATCTCGGTGCACCTGCATGTCACGGCGGACGGCGTGAAGGTGGAGAATGCCGGGGACGCGCCCGGTGGAAAGAGAGGAAAGGGCGAGGAATAGGATTCCGTCGCGTACGGTATCAAACAATACCGCAATCCAACCGGCTTCCTCTGTAAGGTGCGGCACTATCGCCAATCGGAATTCGGCTGTCGTAACGGGCGCGATCATCTCCCGCAGTAGTATCCCATCCGGCATTTCAAACACATGAAACGGACCCGGGACGGACCCGAATCGGAACCGGAGCGGGGCTGAAACGTGGCTGAATCCCAACATTCATTCAGGTGCAAAAAGATGATAAAATGCCGGCGGAGGCAGAGGCGTGCGTGTCCTGCTCAAGGGCACTCGCTTAAAAGTTGTCTGGAAATTTTTGGCATACCAGGTATACTTATTGCATGCGTTCGTGGAATCCGGCCTTGCGGGGAGCGGTGAGATGCATTTCGTGGACATGAAAACGGTAATGCTGTTCAGCACGCTGATCTTCTTCCTGTGCGCCTTCGTCATGTACCTCCTGTGAGCGCGGAACAGGTCGCATTTTAACGGCATCTCATGGTGGCTCGCCGACTTCGTGCTCATCGCGGTCGCGAACGTGCTCATTCTCCTGAGGGGTGTCATCCCGGACATCGTGTCGATCGTGGTCGCGAACGCCATGGCGATCGGGGGAGCCATTGCGGGGCTGGTGGGGCTGCAGCGCTTCACGGGCATGCGTGGCAGGCATTTTCACAATACCGTCCTCCTTGCCGCGTTCATCGCGGTGCATACATGGTTCAGCCTTGTCCGACCGGACCTTGCATTCAGGAACGTCAATCTGGCCGCCACCCTCTTCATCGTGTGCATCCAGTGCGCATGGCTGCTCCTGGCCGGTGTGGACGAAACGACCCGCGTGAAGACTCGCGTCACCGGCCTGGTGTATGCGCTGTTCTGCGCCGTCAATGCCGTGCGCATTATCGAGATCGCCGTGCATCCATTTTCAAACGAGAACTTCCTGAGCTACAGCGGCGTGGACTCCCTCTTCGTGATGCTGAACCCGCTGCTCATGATCCTGCTCACCTATTCGATGGCGCTCATGGTCGCCGATTACCTTCGTGCGGATCTTGCGCTCGAGGAGGAAAAGTTTTTCAAGGCCTTCCATTCGTCGCCGTACGCAGTCATCATATCGAACCTCGAGGACGGCGCTATCATGGAGGCCAACCGGGGTTTCGAGGCGATATCGGGCCATGCGGCGAAGGAGGCGATCGGCGCGACCGCCCTGGGGCTGCATCTCTGGGAGAATGAAGGGGGCCGGGAGTCCTTCGTCAGCGAGCTCGCGGCGTCGGGGCGGGTCCGCGACAAAGAGATGCGGTTCAGGAAAAAGAACGGCGAGATGCTGGACGCGCTCCTCTCCGCCGACATCATCACGATCAACGGCCGCAGGGCGATCCTCTCCAGCATCAGCGACGTCACGGAGCAGAAGCGCGCGCGGGAGAGGATACAGAACCTGCTGCGCGAGAAGGAGTTCCTGCTCAAGGAGGTCCATCACCGCATCAAGAACAACATGAACAGCATCCAGATCCTGCTCGCGATGAAGGCCGGCACGCAGGAGGATCCCGCGGCGAAGAGCGCGCTGCAGGAATCGGCGGGCCGCGTCCGGAGCATGATGCTCCTGTACGACAGGCTGTACCGCTCCGAGAGCGTCGGCAGCATCTCCGTGAGGGATTACCTGCCCTCGCTGGTGGGCGAGATCGTCGGCAACTTCTACAGCGCGGTCCCGGTCAGGATTGAAACGGATTTCGAGGATATAGTCCTCGAGGCGAAGATGCTGCATCCGCTCGGAATCATCATCAACGAGATCGTGACCAATAGCATGAAATACGGCTTCGAGGGCCGCAGCGAGGGCCTGGTGCGCGTGACGGCCGCCCGGCGCGACGGCCGCGTGCGCCTGGTGGTCGCGGATGACGGCGCGGGCCTGCCGGCTTCCGTGGAGCTCGCTCGCTCGCCCGGGTTCGGCCTGCAGCTCGTGGGCATGCTGGTGGAGCATCTGGACGGATCGGTCGCGATCGAGCGGGGAGGGGGCACGAGGTTCGTGATCGAGTTCCCCGCGTGAGCCCCGCCTGTCCCATCCTCAGGGGAAGAGCTTGTAATCGTCCTTCCGCTCCTCGACCATCCTGTTGACGGCGTTGAAGTCGAACAGGAACTCGATGATTCCCAGGAACTTCCCCGACTTGTCGCGCACCGCGCGGAACCGGTTGAGGACGCGCTGCTCGTAGCTTACCCAGAAGACCTCCTCGTCGCTCCTGCCGCTCCTGAGATTGTCGATGAGCGCGTCCACCCTGGGATGGCTCTCCTTCTTGTGACAGCCGTGGATGTCCTTTCCGATTATTGACGTGTCCGTCTTGTTGGCCCGCTTGTCGATCCTGTTCGCGTACTGGAGACAGTTCTTCTCATCAACGAAGATGAACTCGATGGGCAGTGCGTCCAGGATGGCCTCGAGCTGTTCACCGTTCAGGTTGTTGAACATTTCGTTGTCCTCCGCGTGTGGTTTCCCGAGTATACTCATACGCGGGATAGCACCGCAATGATTATTTCCTTGCGCTGTCCGGCAGGCGGTTTCGGGGGGATTGGGGGGCCGATCGGCTCCCGGGCCGGAATCATGCCGGTCCCTGTCGCCGGCGTAGAGGCTGCCATAAGGCATGCGCAGGCGCTGAATACATGATTGGATTTTTCCTTTGGGCGATCGCGCCAGGACTCCCCTCGGATCTTCGGGATCTTCCGGACGTTGCACATGCCTGCAGGCTTCATGCTGCAGGTCCGCCGCGGGGGAGGTTGCGCCGGCCCATTCGACCCGGGCGGCCGTCAGGCGGATTTTGCCTCCTTGATTGCGCCGTCGACGGTGACGACGATTCCCGCTATTTCCTCAAGCTTTCTTACGATTTCATTTGACGAATCCACATTGGACTCCGCCAGGGAATTGATATTTGAAATTGCCTGAATGATCTCGTTGATCGCGGTCCGGTGTTCCTTGCTTGCTTCATTAATCTCATCGGCGAACGCCTTGACGGATTGAATTGATGATTTCACCACCGTGCTCGACTGTTTTTGCTTTATCATGAACTTGTTGATCAAATCCATGCGGCTGCTTATCTCGTTCACGCCATTGATGATGTCGGTCAGGGCCGTCACGGTTGAGGATACACTGCTCATGCTTTTATCTATTTCTCCCGCGTTAACCTTGATTAGTTCATCTATGTTTTTTATGTCTATTTCCCGCATCATTTCATGTTTAATTTCTGGCTGAGAATTCGGTATGTATG
>CALMJO010000502.1 GCA_937864375.1 uncultured Spirochaetota bacterium | reverse complement strand
GTCCAGGGTAAACAGCCCGTTCTTTTCCTGGAAGGTGTCGGTAAACTGGGTATAGCAGAACCCCTTTATCTCCTTGCACCCAGCGATAAGCTGGACCTGTTTCTTCACGAATTCATCCAGCGGCATCTCCTCGTGAGCGTACATGCCGAACCCGTATCCCCCGAACTCGCTGATGACGAGCGGCGACTCCCGGTCGGTGTATCCCTTGAGGCAGGGGGTCTGCACGTTTTCCTTGCCCATTAGCATCCGGATAAAGGCCGACCAGAATGGAGACACGCGGGCGCCCTTCGCGAGAAGCTCGTAGAAGCGCTCCGCCTCGCCGAGGCTGGGGAGGTAATGATGGATGTCCATCACCATTGTTTTCAGGTGGTGAAAGCCACTGTTGTCGATGATGAGGTAGCCCGGATATTCCTCCTTACACCGGTCGAAGAATTCGATCACCTCGATGCGCGCGCCGCGCGAGCCGAAGATGTTGTAGATCCCCCAGCTCTCGTTGTAGAGGACGAGGGTTATCACGCATGGATGCAGGGAGTCGCGCCGGACCACCTCCCTAAGCTGCGTTTCCAGCGCGCGCAGGTTTTTCCTGGATGGCCAGTAATAGGACGGCATCTCCTCCCAGACCAGGAAGCCCAGGACATCGGCCCAGTAGAGGAACGCCGGGTGCTCGATCTTCTGGTGCAGCCTGCACCCGTTAAAACCCGCCGATTTCATGAGCTCGATGTCCCGGCGGTAATCGGTGCTTTTTTCGGGGGTATAGTGCCCCTTGGGGTAATAGCCCTGGTTGAGCAGGAGGGCCTGGTAAAGCCTTTTTTTATTCAGGAACACCTCGCCGTCGACGGCCTCGATGGTCCTGGCCCCGTACATCAGGTGAATTCGATCGTACTCGTAGGTGCCGGTGGTAAGGATGATCTCGACCGGGTGGAGCGCCGGGTACTCGGGACTCCACTTTTCGAACACCTTTTCGGGGATGATGAATTCCACGTGCCCCGTGCGCATGGCATCCAGCGCGGACACCTCCATCTGCTCGAACCGCGCCTTCTTGTCGGTCTCCTTCTCCCTCCCGTGCACCTGCGCCTGGTATACCCTGCAGACCGCGCGCACGCTTCCGTGGGGAGCCGCGCTCATCCCCCTGATGCCGGCGAAGAATATGAGGTTCCGATTTTCGTCGCGCCTGCACCAGAAGCTTTCCATGTACACGGCGCCGAGCGGCTCAATCCAGACGTCCTGCCATATCCCCGTGCACCCGGGATACCAGACCATGAAGGGCTTCTTTAAGAAAGTCTGCTTCCCGCGGACCTTGCTCATCGAGGGCGAGTCTTCTACCATGACCGCGAGAATGTTCTCTTCCTGGAAGCGCTCCACCGGAAAGGAGAAGGGCGTGTAGCCGCCCTCATGGGAACCCAGGAGCTCGCCGTTCAGCCACACGGTCGCGCGGTAATCAACGGCGCCGAACTTGAGCAGACCGCCGCCCAGGTTCTGGGGCCGCTTGAAATGCGTGAAGTACCAGAAGCGCCGCGTCTTCGCGATGGCCTGGACGCCCAGGCCAAGGGGAGCAAGCACATCCTGGTTGATGTCCGATTCCAGCGACCAGGGGACCTTCACCCTGGCGGGGGAGATCCCCTCGAGGGGGGCGCCCCCAAAGAGCTTGAGCGCGAACTCCCTGCCGAACCACTGGCGCATGATGCCCATCCCGCTCCTGTCGGGACAGAGGATCCACTCGCCGTTAAGGAGAAACGATGGGTTGCGGATAAAATCCGGGCGGGGAAACAGCTCCCGTCCCTCACACTTGAGCGCATATTTCAGGTTGAGGCGTTTTGGCTCCATACCATTCCCATTACATCATGATTGCGAAGTATGTACTCCGCCGGGAAAAGATCAAATACATTATTCGTCCACACCCTGCCCCCGCGTCCGGCAGATCGAGTCGGCGACCCGTATCCCGTCAACCGCCGAGCTCACGATGCCTCCCGCGTAGCCGGCCCCTTCTCCTGCAGGATAAAGCCCCTGATGGGAGACGGACTGGAAGTCCTCCCTCCTGTCGATCCGCACCGGAGAGGAGGTTCTCGTTTCAGCCCCGATGAGCAGGGCGCGCTCGCTCACGAATCCCTTCATACGGGAATTGAAGCTTTTTAGGCCCGTCGCCAGCGCGTTGCTTATCCACCCGGGGAAAAGCGTATCCAGGCGGGCGGGCGCCAGCCCGGGACTGTACGACGAAGCGGGGAGGGCCGAATCCGACCTGCCCTCCAGGAAGGACGTGAGCCTCTGGGCGGGGGCGAGGTATCCTCCCCCACCCGCCGCGAAGGCGCGTCGCTCGATCTCCCGTTGGAATTCAATGGCCCCGAGCGCGTCGCCCTCGATATCGTCGGGCGACACCGAGACCACCACCGCCGCATTGGAAAAGCGCCCGGCCCTCGTCGAAT
>CALMJO010000501.1 GCA_937864375.1 uncultured Spirochaetota bacterium | reverse complement strand
CGACGCGCCTATGGGGTGCCCGATCGCGATCGCGCCGCCGTTCACGTTGACCTTCGCGGTGTCCCAGCCCAGCTCGCGGTTGACCACAATCGCCTGGGCCGCGAATGCCTCGTTCGCCTCGACGAGGTCGAGGTCGGCGGGCTTCCAGCCGGCCTTCTCCAGCGCCTTGCGGCTCGCCGGTATGGGGCCGGTGCCCATGATCGCCGGGTCCACGCCGGCCGACGCGTAGGAGGCAATCCTTGCAAGCGGGGTGAGTCCCAGCTGCTTCGCGCGGTCCGCGGACATAACGACGATCGCGCCCGCGCCGTCGTTGATCCCGGAGGCGTTTCCCGCCGTGACCACGCCGGTGGACTTGAATGCCGGTTTGAGCTTGGAAAGCGCCTCGAGCGTGGTCCCAAACTTGGGATACTCGTCGTTTTCGAACATGACGTTGCCCTTCTTCGACACGATCTCGACGCCCACGATCTCGTCTTTGAAGCGGCCGGATTTGACGGCCGCCTCGGCCTTCTGCTGGCTCTCGAACGAAAACTTGTCCAGGTCCTCGCGGGTGAGTTTCCACTTTTCAGCGACGTTTTCCGCCGTTATGCCCATGTGGTACTGGTTGAACGCGTCCCAGAGCCCGTCCTTGATCATGACGTCGACGAAGGGCGCCTCACCCATGCGGTATCCCCAGCGCGCGTTCGGCAGCGCGTACGGGGCGGCGCTCATGTTCTCGAAGCCCCCCGCGACGACAATCTCCGCGTCCCCTGCCTTGATCATCTGCGCGGCCAGCGCAACGGTGCGCAGCCCCGAGGCGCAGACCTTGTTTATGGTCATCGCAGGCACTTCCTGGGGGATGCCGGAATGTATGAGAGCCTGGCGGGCCGGGTTCTGTCCCAGCGCGGTCTGGAGCACGTTGCCCATCACCACCTCGTCCACCTGGCCTGGCTCGATCTTCGCCCTTTTAAGCGCTTCCTTCACAGCCATCGCTCCCAGCTTCACCGCGGGTATATCCTTGAGCGTCCCGCCGAACGAACCGACCGGTGTTCTTACGGCCGCGACTATTACCACATCTCTCATACCATGTCTCCTTACTCAAACTGGATTGTGAACCAAAATGACGGGATTATCCTTATACAGAACTCATTTTTGTAAAGCAAAAATACGATCATTCTCAGATGACGCGCGCGTTGAGCCCCGAGGGAAACAGGTAGGCGGGCAGCCGCGAGGTGTGGTAGTCGAGCCTGAGCTCGCCGCGCTCGACCATGGCGGCGAGCATCGAGGTGAACCGCTCGCCCAGGGATTCGACGACGAGCAGCACCCGGTCGAAGACCTCGATGGGCAGGCAGTCCATGAGGTGCACGAAGGACCGCATGGTCCCCTCCAGGCGCAGGAAATCAAGGAAGGTTTCGCCGCGAATCCGGTAGAGGATGCGTGAAATGGAATCCAGGATGGTACTCCGGTAGGGAAAAATTTCCAGGTTCTGGCGGGCTATGCCGTTCAACACGCCAAAGAGCCGCCCCAGTCCCGACTGGTCCTCGCTGCCGGCCAGGGAAACTTCCAGGCAGATCGTCTTGTAAAACAAAAGGTGCGGATCGTCGGACTCGTCGTCCACCTGGCGGCAGGTACCGTCGCACGCCGCCGCGTGGGACACGAGCGCGTCGTACCAGCCCATGGCCGATCCCGCCAGCCGCTTCCAGCCGTAGAACACCGTCTCGTTCCTCCTGAGGCCTATGAGCGCCAGGATCTTGAGCTCGGGCTCGTACTCGTTGCGGGCGATTTCGTAGAAAAAGTTGAGCAGTTCGTCGTTGGGAAAGTAGATGAGGGCGCGCATGATCGCGACACGCAGGTGAGGCTGTTCGAAAAACTCGCTTACGAGCGACGACACCATCTCTCCCAGCCTCAGGCACCGGATTATGAGCGTGTCGTCATGGCGCAGGATCCTGCCCGCGAGGTTCTTCCTGTAGACCTCCGCCCCCTCGTAGACGTCCAGGAAGATTTCGGCGCGCTCATGCAGGTCTTCGAGGACGTAGTCCTCGCCGTGCTCGCCGCCATGAAGCTTCCTCTCGCCCGTTTCAAAAATGATCTGGTCCAGGAGCTCCACGAACGCGATGGCGATGTCGTCCGGATCAATGATCATGGAGGTGTTCAGATACTCCCCGAGCCGCGCGACGGCGCGTCCCGACAGGAATTCCAGCGCGGCCGTGCCGTCGTCGGCTGCCCGGAAGCCTTCACAGCATTCCCGCGCAAATGCCGCCAGATCCCCGCGGCTGAATGTGGTCTGCATGCCCTGCATGGCCGTACTCTGCGCTATTGATAGAACACCCTGCTTTCCTGTCGAGGATTTTTTGCGGTCCGCGAGGCGGGATGAATGGCTTGACATGTGGGATGGATGATGATGAACACTACACCTGCACAATCCCCGGAACCGGGGAGTACACTCGCTGAAGGGAAGATCGCAATGACTACGCCCGACCGTCCTGTAATAGATCTCGTGAAATGCACCGGGTGCGGAAGATGCATCGGTGCCTGTCCCAAGTCCGTGATCACGCAGTCGGGTGACACCGTCGCGGCAACCGGAGAGGGATGCATCATGTGCGCTCATTGCTATTGCGTGTGCAGGTTCGGCGCCGTCGATTTCGGGAAGGCCCTGTGCGGCCTCTCCATCAAGTCCTTCCCCTATAAGCCGGAATACATAGCCCCCGGGAAGGCCTCTCCGGGGATGCTCGTCAACCTAGTGCGCTCGCGCCGCAGCATACGACGCTTTACGCCCGAGCCCGTCCCCGCGCAGACGCTCTTTGACCTCGTGGAGTTTGCCGCGACCGCGCCCTCGGGCAGCAACACGCAGAACTGGGAGTTCACGGTGCTCTCCTCCAGGGAGAGCGTCTACAGGCTCGCGCTCGAGATCGGAAAATTTTTTTTCAGGCTGAACGGCCTCGCGGCGAACCCGCTGGTGCGCTGGGGCTCGGTGCCTTTTCTGGGCATGAAGCTGGTGCGCTACTACGCGAACAATTACCGGAACGTGAAGAAGGGGCTTGAGGAAGCCGCGCAGGGAAAGGACCTCCTCTTTCACGGGGCGACCGCCCTCATCCTGGTCCACAGCGACGGCGGGGGAAGCATGCCGCACTACGACGCCCAGTACGCGTCCTACAACATCACACTCCTCGCCCATGCCCTGGGTCTTGGCAGCTGCTACATAGGCTACGCCTCGGAGTCGATCAACGGCTCCGTCCAGTTGAGACGCTACCTGGGGATCCCTGACCGGCACAAGGTGTATGCGGCTGTCGCGCTCGGCCACCCCGACGTGACGTATTGCAATTTCCCTCTCAGGAAACCGTACAGGCTTCACATGAAGGATTGAGCCTGCAGACGTCAGGCAAAGCTCAGAACGTACGCGAGCAGAACGGCAGGAAGGCGAAGCGCGGCGGCGAGCCAGACAGACGAGCTTTTCATGTAGATGAACCCGGAGACAAGCCCCAGAAGCGTGAACATCACCACCGCGCCGGCATTTCCCGAAAGCGCGTAAAAAACCCCGTATGCGATCGACGCGATCACGTACCCGGCGATGGAGCCCACGAGGTTCGAAAGGTTATACTGCACGAATCCCCTGAAGACGATCTCCTCGATCAGGGTCGCCAGGATCACTATGATGATGAAATACTCGA
>CALMJO010000500.1 GCA_937864375.1 uncultured Spirochaetota bacterium | reverse complement strand
CTACACCTCTCTATTCGTCGGCAGCGTCAGATGTGTATAAGAGACAGCCTCGCGCTCATCCTCGCCCTCGTCGCCGGCTACTCGCTGCTCATCGTGGAGCCCAGGGCGGAGGCGCACCTTGACGCGACGCAGGACGTCGCCCAGAACTACAAACAGGCCTACCTGATTCTCCGCGATCCGCAGATCTTCGCGCGCTACGAGAATTTCGACGTGCTGTCGATGGGTATAAAGGGAGTGCTCAAGGAGTTCGACGATCGCGTGGTGAACAATGGCGAGTTCGGCCTTCGCGACGCGCTCTACCTGGAGATACTGCTCGAGCGCAGGCAGCTCGGTTCCCGTCTCACGCGCAACACGGCCGTGTTCCTCGCGCTGCTCTCGCTCCTGGGCTGGGGCTTCTTCTTCTACGAGCGCAGGAAGGCCTCGCCCGCGGCCTGACTCAGCCGCCGCGTATCGTTTTCTCCAGACGCGTGAGGATCTTGTTCAGCTGGGAATGGTTCTCGCGCCCATGCTCCATGAAGCCGTCCAGGATTTCCTTTTCCGACTGCACGAACGCGCCCGGCGTCAGCTCGGCGCGGCAGTTCGAAACCAGCGCCTCCAGAGATTCCTGCGTCGCCTCCAGATGAAACTGCAGCGCGAGCACGCGGTCCCCGTACATGAATGCCTGGTGCTCGCACGCCTCCGACCAGAACAACGGAGTGGTCCCCGACGGCAGGTCAAAGGTTTCGCCGTGCCACTGCAGCACCGTCATCTGGCGGGGGATTCCGTTCAGGAACTGGGCGAGTATCCCGTCCTCGGTCTTCTCGACGGTGAGCCATCCGATCTCGCGCTCCTCGTTCCTGTACACGCGCGCTCCGAGCGCCCACGCAATGAGCTGCGCCCCCAGGCACACCCCGAGCACCGCCTTGTCGGCGCCGATCGCCTTTGAGAGCAGGTACCTTTCCTCCGGGAGCCATTCGTAGGTGCCCGCGTCGTTCACGCTCATGGGCCCTCCCATCGCGACGAGAAGATCGAACGAGGAGAGCTCGGGAAGGGTATGCCGCTCGAAGAACTTCGTGTAGGTGACCGGAATCCCCCTGTCGCGGGCCCAGTCGTCTATCGCGCCGAGTCCTTCGAACGGGACGTGCTGCAGGCAGTGAATCCGCATACGATGCCTCCTGGATCTTCGATGGTTAAAGTAAAAACTGTTTTACACGCGCGGGCAAGGATAATATGATCCGCGATGTAAAGGTAATGTAAAATCATGAAGATGACCGCACGCCTGCGCAAAATTTTAAAGGGCGTCTCTGCGACGTTCCTGGCAATCGCGCTCTGCGGCGCGCTCGTGTGCGCACAGGCGAGGCGCGCCGTGGTGCTGGGGGCCGACGGGAAGTATTTCAGGGCGCGCGTGGCATGGGCGGGCGCGGGACTGCTTGTCGCGCTGCGCGCCCCCGCGCTTTTTGGCGACCGCGCGAAGGCGCTCGAATCGGACGATGCCGGATCGGTCCCCGGCGTGACCCTGCTGAAAAGCGTCACGCTCATCGAGTTCCTTCCCGATCCCGTGGATGCCGGGAAGGACGACGACGCGCCCGTGGGTGAGGCGGTCAATCACTTTGGGCAGTTCACGGTGAACGCGGCGGGCAACATGGGGACGCTCGTCATCTGGGCGCAGGACGGCGCGGCGTACGGGACCATACGGTTCCCCGGCTGGGGACGCGGCGTCGCCGAGCCGCTCAAGGGACTCGCGCTCTCGGGGAGGTCAATCCGCTTCGTGCGTTCGGCAAGCACGCAGGAGGAACTGCGCTACGTGGGCGCGGGAGCGGCGTACGTGCAGGAGTATTATGGCGAGTACCGCGCCGGCGGAAACGAGATACTGGGCTTCTATACCGTGCAGGGCCAGAGGAAGCAGTGGGAGGCGTACCGGGCACGGTGAAACGATGCGTTCCCCGCGGCGACGAAACATCAAGGACCGGGAGATAGGGGGAGGGAGGAGATGGGGGGATAAAGAATTCAGGCGTCCGTCACTGTCATCGTATGTTGGTGCTAAAGGAATATTCTCTCGATGGGGATAAAAAAGAGAGGATATGAGAGAAGGTGAAAAAGACTATCAACTGTCATTGGTTTGATAAAACCGGTCGAAATGTTAGTCACACCTTCTCCCTTCTCAACTCTGAACAGTACATTAGGCGGAAGAGCCTGCATACTGCGATGATAGAGTAATGAGACTGTCTCT
>CALMJO010000499.1 GCA_937864375.1 uncultured Spirochaetota bacterium | reverse complement strand
GTAGACGTTTTTCATCCCAAGCATCGCGGCCGCCCTGTGCTGGGTGAGCCCCCTGCCCAGGCGCACCATGCGCATCATGTGGGCGAAGGCCACGCGCGGCTCCAGGAGCTCCGGTCAACCGTTTGACCATTCTGCACCACCAGTGCAGAATAGTCATTTTTTGTTTCCAAAAATCTTTGCCACTCTCACCTCCTCTCCAGCACCGCCAGCGTCTCCACGTGCGGGGTCTGCGGGAACATGTCCCAGGCCCGGAACCGGTCAACGCGGTAGTCCTCGAGCGCCTTCACGTCGTCGCGGAAGGTGACGGGGTTGCAGCTCATGTAAACGATGCGCCCGGGCGCGCGCTCCCGCACGAGCTTCACGGCCTTGGGATGCATCCCGCTCCTGGGCGGGTCCAGCACGAGCGTGTCGAAGGGAGCGCTCCCTTCTCTCAAATAATCGAGCACGTCGGCACAGACGAAGTCGGCATTTGCGACCGAGTTGAGCTCGGCGTTCACGCGGGCGGTGGCGGCGCCCTCGGGATTGAGCTCTACGCCGGTGACGCGCTCCGCGGCACCCGCCACGAAGAGCGAGATGCTCCCCACGCCGGAGTAGAGATCGAGGACGCGCCCCCTCACGTGAGCGCGTATCTCGCGGTACATCTCGAGCGCGATGGGCGAGTTCGACTGGAAGAAGGAGTTAGGCGCAATGCGGAACCTGGTGCCGTCGAACTCCTCCTCGATGAAGCCGCGCTTGCGCACCTCGTAGACCTCTCCATAGCTCAGGTCCGCGAGCCCGTCGGAGAGGATGAGCGACACCGAGTCCGCCGCGGCGCACGCGGCGCCGGCGAGTTCTCCCAGGCGGTCCTCGCGCGAGGCGGTCACGAAATTGACCATGAGCTCGTCCGTGTAGCGCGCCTGCCGGAGCACCACGTAGCGGAGGTACCCGCTGTGCCGCAGGTAGTCGTAATCCTCGGCGAGGGCGATGAGCGGTTTAAGGCCAGAGAACGCGCGCCTCATGCGCTCCTGCATGATCTCGCACGAGCGCACGTCCGCGACGCGCTTGAAAGAGCCGCGCACGCGCAGCCCCGACACGCCGAACGCGCACACCATGTCCATGCGGTTCCGGTACGACAGGGGCTCCGAGGCGCCCACGTCCCCCGGGTCGCACAGGTCCCCGACCACGCCGCGCAGCCACTCGCGCTTCAATAGAAGCTGGTCCCCGTAGCGCATGTCCTGGAAGAGGCACCCTCCGCACTCCCCGAAGTGCGCGCACGCGGGCGGCACCCCCTCGCCGCGGAAGCGGCGCGCGAGCTCCGCGAACTGGTCGCGTTTTTTTCTTTTCATGATCCTCCGTGCCCCGTGTCCACAGACAGTCCCACGGCGCCGCGCGTGCGCTCAAGCATTATTTTCAAGGCCATGGCGCTGCGCGCCGACTTCGCTCCGTCCTTCAGGGGCGCCCCCCGGACGGTGCAGGCCCATCGGCCCCCAAAAACAGTCGCCCGTGGTCCAAAACTGATTGACATGCGCCGTTCCCGGGGCGAGATTACAGGCACGAGCGCCGGAACGCTCCCGCACGCGCTCCGGCAGAAACAACTTGTATCGCGACAGGACATCAGAATGAACAATTTCCGCCTGCCGGGCGCCGTGGTCTGCGCGCTCGCCGTCGCGCTAGCCGTATCCCCGCTGCCGGGCGCCGGCGTTGGCGCAAAGGGCGCCGCGCCCTTGAGAGAGGAGCCCTCCATGCAGGTGCTTTCGAAGGGCGTGCTTGCAGTGATCGACGAATCGGTCTTCGAGGTGGTGACGCCCAAGCCGGTGAAGGACTCGCTCAGCTACGAGAGGCCGCTGCCGCTCGACCTCATCCCCTTCGCCATACGCAACGACAGGTACTATTCCATCGGCACCGCCTTCGCGATATCGGAAACCGAGTTCCTGTCGGCAGCGCACCTCTTCGACATTGGCGGCGAATCGCTCTACACCGAGTACTACATCCGCGACAGGAAGGGCAACGTCTGCGCGGTTGACGACATCGTGAAGTTTTCGGACAACCAGGACTTCATCGTCTTCACCGCGAAGGGCCTCACCGCGAAGAAGACCCTTCCCGTGAGCAAGAGCTTCGCGCTCAACGAGCAGGTCCGCATCACCTCGCTGGGCGAGCCCGTCGAAAAATCCAGGCACGTGGACACCTGCGGCCGCGTCTGGATGATCCATGTGTGGCAGCTCGAATACAACGATTCCAGGGTGATGGCCTTTTCGCTCCTGGTCCCCGGGGGCGCGATCACCGTCATGAAGACCGGCCAGACCGGGACGGCGAACGAGTTCCTCACCGACCTCAAGACGCTCACCGATTTCATGGTCTATCCCTACTACGGGACCTTCAGGCACTGGGAGGAGTTCCTTAAATCGGGCGAGTACCTCCCGCGCGCCTTCGCGGACGTCCGCTTTTCCTTCAGGACCGGGGAGAAGGTCTCGCTCAGGACAAAGCGCGTCGCCGTCGAGTACACCCCGGAGCTCTTCCCGGTGAGCGAGCAGAGCGACCTGTCGCTCAAGTTCGCCTTCTTCAGGGAGAAGGACGCGGTGGTATGGGACATTTGCGGCATCACGATGGGCGAGAACAAGTCGAACAACAACCATGTCTCCATCTTCAGGGAGATCAGGCCCCATCCCTCGCTCAAGGAGTCCTTCCAGACGCGCTGGGGCAAGATCGGAGCGCAGGAGCATCCCTATAACGGGACCGCGTATTCGTACGAGGGGAGCACTTTCATTCATGCCCTCTGCCCCGCGTTCCGGGACAAGCAGGCCGCACCGCGCGACTACATCTACACGGTGCGCGTGGGAATGGAAGGAAACGTGGAAGCCCCAAAGATCGAAAAAAAGTTGAAAAGCGCCATGACCGTGATCACACTGTCTGAATAAGCGCGGCCAAAATTTTATACGAAGGATGAATACCATGAAAACACTGAAAATCTGCGCGCTCGTACTGGTTCTCTGCGCCTCGGCGACGGCGGCCGGCGCAGTCCCCAACGAGATAATGGGGCGCCTGGGCACCGCCTACGCGACCGATCCCGACAAGTTCGGACTGGACCTGTCCGGCCAGTACAACTGGGTGCTCGATCCCTACTTCGCCGTGGGCGTGGACGGGGGCGTCTACTGGATAAATTGGAGCCGGAAGATAGGGACCAAGGAAACCGGGGCCGTCGACACCGACGTGAAGGCCGACACCAACGCCTACGACATTCCGGTCATGCTGGACGCGCAGCTGCGTCTCCCGGCGCTCAAGAAGTACATCTTCATTACCCCGTATGCGACCGTGGGCCTGGGCTATTCCTTCATGCTGCTCCACTACTCCCAGCCGGAATTCACCACCCCGGGCAGCAAGGATTACGACGCGGAAACCATACTGAAATTCTTCTACGGCTTCACCTGGCAATTCCTCATGGGCGCAGGCTTTCAGCCCGAGGGTTCCAACATCGAGTTCATTTGCGAGGTGGGATACCGCGGAGGCGCGCTCAAGAGCGGGAGCAGCGAGATCGACATGGGCGGCTACCTGTTCCGGCTGGGCGTGAAGTACCCGTTCGGAAAATGATTGATGCCGCGGCCGCGCCCTTCGGGGCGCGGTCCGGCAGATATAACAAAGCCATCATGCCTGTGACAGATAAACGAAAATAGCACCAATAATTACCTGCAAATGTCGAGCGAGATCTCCTCTTACAAAAAACACAAAAATTCCGATTGACTCCATGGTCTTAATTTAGTACCATATATGGATCACCCTGCACCCGGGAGCCTCCATGAACATAAAAGAAGACATCCGCCCCATTTCCTACGTCAAGGCTCATGCGGCCGACATGCTCGACCAGGTCAATGAAACAAAGAGGCCGGTATTCGTCACGCAGAACGGCGAAGCGAAGGCCGTCCTCCTGGATCCCGCAAGCTACGAGAACATGCGGACGGCCCTGGGCCTTTTAAAGATGGTCGCACAGGGAGAAAAGGACGTCATTGACGGCAAACTTCTTTCCCAGGAAGAAGCGTTCGTGCGAATCGGGAAGAAGCTCGCACGATAGCAATGGACGGCAATTCTTTTCATGTTTTCTGGACCCGGACCGCCTTCCAGGATCTGGAAGAAATTATTGAGGGCACCTCTAAAAACTCAGAAAAAAGTTGCATAAAAGGATGAGGGGACATAAT
>CALMJO010000498.1 GCA_937864375.1 uncultured Spirochaetota bacterium | reverse complement strand
TCGCGGCCGGCATGGTGGAGCTGCAGGGCGGTCTTTGCCCCCTCGCGGTGGATGGCCTCGGGAATCTTCGCGAGGCTCGGTATGAGGTCGTCGCTCCAGGCTCCAATCTCGTTGGGAAATCCCTTTCCGCGCGTGGCGACGGCGCAGACCTCGGTGATGATGAGCCCCGTCCCTCCCCTGGCCCTCCTGGCGAGGTAGGCGGCGAGCCGGTCCGTGACGGTCCCGTCGGTGCCGCCGTAACCGGTCGCGATGGCGGGCATGACAGTTCGATTTGAGAGCGTCATGCCGTTGATGGTGATGGGCGTGAAAAGTTTTTCCGGTTTCATGGTTACTCCTTGGAAGTAAATGCCGCAATCAATTGAAGCGGTGCTGTCCGATTATTGTCAATCGGAACCCGTCCTTTTTGTGCGGGAAATCTTTGCCCTGCGCAAGGTCGCCGCGATGCTCACTCGAACATGTAAAACACGTGCTGCCGCGCCAGGGCGGCGAACCCGTACTCGCTCACCTTGCCCTCGTACTCCTCCCAGTTGTCGTTGTAGTGCGTCAGGTACATCTTTTTCTTAACGTCCGCGGGAAGCTGCTTGAGCTCCTCCAGGGAAGCATGCACGCCGCCGGTGTAGAACTGGCAGTCGTGGAAGATGGCCTCGAAGCCGAAGCGCCGGTCGTAGTCGAGCACCAGGTCCTCGTCGTAGCGGGTGTCGCTGGTGAACATCACGCGGTCGTCGATGATCACGCCGCAGCTCCAGAACGAGCTCTGCCAGTCGGAGGAAGAGTCCGGGATGTGCTTGGTGCGCATGAGCTTGATGTCGATGGAGCCTCTCGTCACGTGGAAGGTCTCGCGCGAATAGTCGGGCATCCACTGGGGACGGACCACGTCCCAGAAGTCGCTGAAGCCCAGCATGGTGCGCGCGTTCTCCTCGTTGTACGCGCACCCGCCGCGCAGGGACATGTCCCAGAGGATGTGCTGGTAGGTTTCGTTGATGATCATCATGGGCTGTCTCTTATACACATCTCCGAGCCCACGAGACCGTACTAGATCT
>CALMJO010000497.1 GCA_937864375.1 uncultured Spirochaetota bacterium | reverse complement strand
GAGATCTAGTACGGTCTCGTGGGCTCGGAGATGTGTATAAGAGACAGTCCCGGTCTATATTCCCTACCGCGACGAACAGGGGCGCGAGCGCACGTATTACCCCACCATACCAAAAGCGCAGCCCATAGGCGCGATCGCCGCGATCATCGAGGGCTTTATCGATATCGTCCAGGGCGATGATCCCCACATGGGCAGGCGCTCATGGCTCGCGCTCAACCAGATGGTCAAGGCGAGCCCGGAAGGATACCTCCCGGCGACACTCAAGAGTATTCTTGCGTACACGACGAACATGGACTTCTTCCGCGGCGGGAAGGTCTGGAAAGGACGCGAGGTAATGCCGGAGGACGAGTATTACGCCACCACTCCCGACATCTGGGTAAAGATAGGGAAGACCCTGGGCATTTCCCCGGTACGCGCGCAGCGGGCCTTTGGGTTTGTGGTCCCGCGCAACTCCTACCTTGACCTCGCCGGCATCGGCCTCGACGTGGCCGCCGGTCAGACGGCGCAGTACCAGGAGCAGGAAGGAGTCACCCCAGCGAGTGTACTCTCCAAGACCCCAGTGGCGAAGCGTTTCTTTCGCACCACACCGCCACTCACCGAGGCCCTCCGCGATAGACAGGAAGAGATCGCCCAGGAGTACAACTCCCGGAAACAAGCACAGGACCGCCGTGTGGATGAAGCGTACAAGGCCTATCTTTCCGGCGACAAGCAGGCGTTTCAATCTCTCCGGCTGGAGGCCTTCAAGGAGATGTCTCCCGACGAGCGCGAGCGCGCGGTCCAGAGATTCGAACGCGGCGTGAAGTTCGGAAACGAACCCGACATTTCATGGTGGCACCAGGTGATGGACCTCAAAGGCCCGGCGCGCGGCGAGCTACTCTACGAGCGCTACCGCCGGCTCCCGGAGGAAAAGCGCGCTGACTTCATTCGCACGGGGAAAAAGATCAGGGCTTGGTCCGACAGCGAGGCGGTAGCTAAATTTAACCAACTCCAGAGGGGGAAGTGATGGCGCCTTTACGGACAAGCCCCCGGTCTCTCCAGGGGAATCCCGACGACCTGGCGCGCAAGACCAGGATGGACCTCGAGGACCATCAGAAGACACTCGAGGAGCTCGCGGCCATCATCGCGGAGATCCAGCGCGTGCCCTGTGCAATAGGACAATCAATTCCGTGGTACGAGGAGACGGTCCCCGATCTCTGCTTCGAGTGCGACGGTGCGTCTTATCTCCGCGCGAGTTACCCTGAGCTATTCGACGAGATCGGGACGATGTATGGGGCTGCAGATTCGACGCACTTCAATGTCCAGGATAAGCGAGGTCTCCTCGAACGAGGATGGAATCACGGGAAAGCGAGCGGATTGTACGATCAGGACGCCTCGACACGCACAAAGCCCACGGCCACGGGGGCTACTATAACCGATGGGGACCACGTTGGTACTGAGCAAAATGATACAATGCAGAAGATAACGGGATACGCTGGAATTGATGCTCTTACGAGACAATTTGACGCCGTGGTCACAAAACAAGAAAGCGGCGTTTTCACGTGGTCCGCGAATGGTTCAACTCGCATTGTCAATTCAATTGCGGTAGGCACAGCGACGGGTCGCTTAAACTTTAATTCTGCTAACTCGACCTCCCCAAATGCTGCGAAAACATCTGATTATGAGAACCACCCCAAGAACGTCACCGTCATGTACATAACGAGGTACGCATGGAGCTGATCTACCACTACGACGCCCAAGGCATGTACAAAGGACGCACCGAGGCCCGCATATCTCCACGCGACGGAGAGATCATCGTTCCCGCTAATGCTACACGGGTAGCGCCCCCGGAGATTGGCACTGGTGAGTGTGCCCGCTGGAACGGGAAGGAATGGTCGCTTGCGAAAGAAACACGCGGGGAATGGTATCACACGGAGACGCGCGAGAAGGTGATTGTCGGCGATATCGATGCGGATGTGTCTGCGCTCACCCGGACTGCACCGCTCACGGATTTCGATTATTGGACCGGAACCAGGTGGGAAACCGATTTCGCTGCCCAGGAGGCCTACAACAAGGAGGTCGCCGACCTGGTCGTCCTTGCCGACCTGGAATGCATCGACGCCGCATCGATCCGCTCGATCCGCTCGATCCTCGTGGCGCTAGCCGACAACAAGAAGCCAGCGGATGCGGACGTGGCTGCACTGAAAGAGAAGGAATCATCCGCAGCTGTGACGCGGGAGAAAATCAAAAAGTGAGAGTGAGGAGGCAAATGAGTTGCAGGGATTGGAAGAGATTATCAAGAGCCCAGCTTTTGGCGTTATCGTTACTCTGTCTATCGCTGTTGCGCAGTTTTATATTATTTCTAAACTGGGTCCAGTGAAGAAAGACGTGGAATATCTCAAGGCCCGCGCGATCGCATTGGAAGAGGACTCGGGCAATCAGTGGAAGGAGCTCGGAACTATTAACCGCCAGCTTAGCAAGCTCCAGGGAGAGCATAACGCGCTGTGTGACAAATCACACAGAAATGCTTGACGACTCCATTAATGTATAGTATATTGTTCTGGTGGTCAAGGAGGGGGTCATGGCGAGGATGCTGAGATACTTATATGACATGTCGGACAGCGATCGCTTTGCGTGGGTGTTCGGCCTCATGTTCTACTGGTTCGGCATGTTCTTTGCAGGCGCGAAGGCTGGCCGGTGGGGCGTCGCGCTGTACCTTCTCGCCACCGCTGCAGTCCTGGCATTTGTCTACCGAAAACCCCTTGCCAGGCTGACGGCTATCGCCTGGCGCCCTCTGCGCCCTGTCGCCACCTTCCTCTCTCGAACCATCCAGCGCTGGGGATTACGTTCCGTTCTCGTGGGGATCGCGTGGATCCTGGCGACAGCCCTGACCGTTTTCGCCCTGTACGTCGCGAGCTTCGAGGGGCGCATGAATAACACTCTCAAACTCGATTCTCATCCATATCGCGTCTTCCCCATAGCCAAGCAGCTGGAAGAAGTAATGCAGATTCAGGGAATCAAGGACGCGAGGGTGCTGGTCCTCAATGATCACGGATACCGGCATGTCGTGGTGGTACACCCGGAGGTCAACGCCCGCCATGTTGCCGAAGCGTGCATGCTGCGGATCCCGGAGCATGCTATATATAATGAAGGAGTCGACTCACTATCCTGGGCGCGGTCCTTGGGATGGTGGGACTGGATACACCGTACCGTCATAACCCGCGACGATTTCGAGCCCGAGAATCAGGGGACGGGCCGCGGTCGGCAAGGGTAGTCTCGTCTCACCTGTTCGCCATTCAAACATGGGGCATATATAGAGAACGCCCTCATCCAGGCGGCCATACGGACGCGCAAGAAAAGATCATTACGCTGATCGGCGACATGGAGCTCATCCTGTGCCGGTCCTGCCCGCATTACTACACGATCTGCAGGGGCACTGATCTCTCTTGCCACAATGCGTACGCGGTGGTCGCCGAGCGAATGGTGAACGAGTATGCACCTCCCGGTCAGTAACGCCCTTTTAACCTCAGAAGAAGGCTGGAGGCAGAACCCCATCCCCGGCCAGGCCGGCCTCCAGTACCACGACGGCCGCGACTATGGATGCCCCGGCCATGCAAACCAATCCGTCTTCGCCATGTGGGCCGGCACGGTCGTGTACGACATGGACAACTACGAGGACTGCAAGCGATGGACCGATGCCCGCCACTCGATCGGGAACTTCGTCACCATCAAGAGCACGATCGCCGGCGTGGAGTTCTTCATCCGCTACTGCCACATGGGGAAGAACTACGTCAACCTGGGGGACCAGGTGAACGAAGGGCAGATCATCGGGGCATACGCCGACGTGGGCCAGTCCAACGCCCCGCACGTGCACGTGGACGCCTATCTCGCGAGCAACTGGCAGAAGGTCAGCATTAAAACACTGATGGAGGGATGATATGATAGCGTTTCTTATACAGCTCGACGATACCACGCAGGCGATCGTCGTATATGTGGTGCTCGCCCTGGCCGCGATCGCCATCATTGGACTGGTATTTCGCCTGGCACGGCACGGTTTCCGCATAAAAGCGGGGCCCGTGGAGATAGACTGCGAGGATGATCACGTGGCCAGCGCTACTTTGCAGACGTCTGCAAAAATCCCGGAGGTAAAGCCATGAAATCGCTCTATGCGCGCGCCCGGTTGTGGGCCCTGGTCCTTCTAGCCCTCATCGTCGCCACCCTGTTTGTCTTCTCGTGCAGCTGTCAGAGGATGCCGAACCGGGAGGATTACAAGGCCGACATCGAGTTCGTCCTCGCGGACTGTCTGTATCGATCCCAGGGCAATCCGGTTGTATGCGATAAACTGGCAGAGCGCTACCGGGACTGGCATAAGGAGCAGGCGTTCGAGCACCGCCTCGAGTACTGTTCTGGCAAGCTTCCCCCGGGGTGGACGCGGGAGAACTGCCTGTACTACCTTAATCAGAAGTGATGCAAATCATGCTTGACATTCTACTCCACGAGTCTAGCCTCATCACATGGACGGAGAAGACATATCCCCGCTCATTATGCAGGGAATTCGGGAAGCCGAATCAACAGGCAAGGTGCCCGCCTTCGCCTATCTCCGAGTAAGCACCGACAAGCAGGAAGAACGCGGGCTTAGCCTGGACGACCAGGAGCATCAATGTGCGCAGTATGCGGCGCGCTCCGGGCTTCACCTGGTGCACATTTTTCGCAAAGCGGAGTCCGCTCGCAAGAAGGACAGGAAAGTATTTAACCAGATGCTCCGCGCGGCCGAGGCCTGGCACGTCACACACCTGGTTATGCGCTCCTCGGACAGGATGAGCCGCAACACCCCCGACTACGCCAAGATGGAAGAGCTCATCGACTATAGCGGCTATCACGTCCACTTCTTCCATTCCAACAAAGTCATCAATAAAGCGAGTCCCGGAACCGACCGGATGATCCTGGGCATCGAGATCGCCATCAACAAGGGGCGGAGCGACGAGATTTCACAGTACTCCAAGTCGATGCACAAATACAGGGCGGATCGCGGTGTGGCACCGTGCCCGAGCCCCCTGGGGTACAAATACAACGGGAAGGAACATCGGCACGAGCTGGACCCTGAAAACGAAAAGATGATGCGATATATCTTCGATGCGTTCGACGGCGGGAAATACACGATCGGCGAACTGGCAAATCACCTGGTGGCTATGGGGTACACGGCCCCGCGCGGGAAGCCCTGGTATTGGCAGGCCCTCCAGCGGATCCTGACGAGCCGCTTCTACCACGGGGAGTTCCTCTACCACAACGAGGTCCGGCAGGGAATTCATGAGCCCTATTACACGATCGATCGGTTTGAAAAACGCATGAAGCGCTTCGGGTCCGATCGCCCCGCGATCAGGCGCAACAAGCGCGAATTCGCGTTTGGGGGTCTCCTAAAGTGCTCGTGTGGGCTCTCGATCTACGGCGACGTCAAGGAGGGTGGGCATAAGAGCGGGGTATACACGTATTATGTTCACAAGTGCCGCGATACCGGGCGCCAGCGTGTCCTCCCGGAGGACCGCCTGATAGACATGTTTGATATCGTCATGAACAACCTGGTGTTATCGCGCGAATATTGTGACGATCTCACGGCCGCATTCAGGGCGATCCTATCGGATCGCAGATCATCGGCCACGCACGATAAAGCGCAGTTCGCCAGGAGAATAAACCAGCTTCGGGCTAAGATCGATAAGCTCTATGATTTGTATTCCTTCGGCGGGTTCGAGGTCGCCGATCTCCGCGACCAGGTCACCAAGGTTCACGCGCAAATCAGGGAGCTCGAGTCACGGAAGCTGGAAGTAATCGAGAACATGGATGAGGTAATGCTTAAAGTCGCCGCCACGATAGAATCACTGTACAACCTGCCACGAGTCTACGCTGAATCCTCACGGGAGAAGAAAGCCCTCATCATTAAAGCATCCATCAACCGGATCACCTTCAATGGAGAAGAGATTGCGATCGACTGGAAGGCCCCCCTTGGGGTCCTGCTAAAAGACAGCAAGCTCCACGAAGGGTTCGAGAAATTACGGTTATGGGTGGATGACGGGGCTCGAACCCGCAACCACTGGAGCCACAGTCCAGGGCTCTGCCATTGAGCTACATCCACCATGAGGCTTGCTGCGCGGCACGCGCACTGGGGCGAGCGCCTGCAGGTGAAACGCGGATATGGTAAGAGCGTCCGGTATCCTGTCAAGAGATTTTCCTCGGGTAGCCGCAGCGGCCGCCTTCAACGAGTGCTTGCATTTTCACGCCCTCCATGCACACTGGATGGAGCCACATGCATTGTCCAAGTAAGGAGGATTCTGTCATGAGAAAGTCAATCCTGTACACCGGCGGCACACTCAACCTTGTGCTCGTGGCGCTGCATGTATCGTTCTGGAGGATGCTCAACTGGGGCACGGAGCTCCCGCTGCTCTCCCAGATGAACCAGGCCGTGGTTCAGACGCTGAACGTCTGCGCCATACTTGTCATCCTCTTCTTCGCAGTCATTTCCTTCATCATCGCACGCAGGGGGGTGACCGATCTCAACGCCAGGGCGATCCTCCTCCTCGTAGCCGCGTTTTACACAACCAGGCTCGTCATGGGCTGGCTGCTGTTCGGCTATTCAATTCCTGAGCTTGTCATATGGATCGTGTGCGCCGGTTTCGCGGCAGGTTATGGATACCTTGCGATCCGGCGAAACGCTTGATGGCGAGATCTGGCAGATTCCATGAAAGTTCAATCATTTCCGTTTTGAAATGATAGTATCAGAATCTTTGTATTATAGTATGCTGCAATAAAATCAAGATTATTGAACCGATTATGTTTATTGGCATTATTAATATTATCGCGGGTGCAATGCTTCTCATTTTTAGCAAGTATTTCGCCAGGAGAGCGGCAAATTTTCAAAAAAGCATTTGGGATATTGATGCAAGCTTTTTAATAACAAGGTTTGTCCATATTATTGCTGGTTTATTATTATTTGCCAGTGGAATGAATTGGTTCATAAGCGATTATTGAAACAGCATAGCCTGAAAATAGCGAATAAATCGCGCTGTTCCCTGTTAATACCTTAACGCACATCACTGCATTATCGGACTTTGTGTTTACCACAACAGGAATTCCCACATTCATAGAAGCTGGTGTGCGTATCGATGGTATTGTGACAGCACGCCTGAATAAATCCTTGACCGGCCCGGTTGGCCCTGATATACCCGAACCATCCCAGTCGCACGGAGAAGCACGATGGCACTCATAGACATAGTCCAATGGAAAAACGCGCCCGGAGAGATAATCTACCGCTTTCCCGAGGGGGCCATTTCGCTGGGCGCGCAGGTGTTCGTGCAGGAAAACCAGGAGGCCATCCTCTTCAAGGACGGGAAGGCGCTCGATTCATTCGCGCCGGGACGCCACACGCTGGTCACCGGGAACATACCGCTCCTGGACAAGCTCGTGAACCTGCCCTTTGGCGGGGATTCGCCTTTTCCGGCCGAGGTCTACTTCATCAACAGGACCGAGGTGCCCAACCTCAAGTGGGGAACCAAGCTCCCGCTCCAGCTCCAGGACCCCGTGTACAACGTCGCCGTTCCCGTGAGGGCCTTTGGCTCCTATTCCATCAAGGTGACCGACGCGCGCTCCCTTCTCATCATGGCGATCGGCACCTGGCACGCGACCAGCTCCGAGCAGATGGGAACGGCGCTGCGCGACCTCATCATACTTCCCCGGCTACAGGACTTCATCTCGGAAACGATCGTCGACCGGAAGGTTACGGTGCTGAAAATCGCGACCCTGCTCGACGAAATCGGCGCGGCGGGAAAGGACAGGATCGCGTCGGAATTTGGCGGCTACGGGCTCGAGCTGGTGCGCTTCGTCGTCGAGTCCATCAACGTTCCCGAGGACGACGAATCGGTGAAGCGTTTGAAAAAGGCGCTCGCGGACAAGGCCGAAATCGACATCCTGGGCCAGGACAGCTACAAGATGAAGCGCACCTTCGACACCATGGAAAAGGCCGCCTCCGCGGAGGGCGGCGGGAACATGATGGGCGCGGGCATGGGACTGGGCGCCGGCGCGACCATGGGCACCATGATGAAGGACATGATGCAGGGCACGGTGACCGGATCCGGGAGCGGCGCAAAGCTCCTCTGTCCGCACTGCCGCGCCGAAAACCAGCCGCAGGCCAAGTTCTGCTCGTCGTGCGGGAAGCCCATGTCCTTCACGCGCGAGTGCCCCGCGTGCAAGAAAAACATCCCGGCCGACGCGAAGTTCTGTCCCGAGTGCGGGAAAAAGATCGACTGAACCATGGCGGGATACGCGTGCACCTCCTGCGGCGCGCCGCTGGAGATAAAGAACCGTTTCAGCAAGGTCGTCATCTGCGCCTACTGCGGCACCCATTTGAAAATATCCGGTTCGTCGCTTGACGTCGCGGGGAAGCAGACGAAGCTCGCCGACTTCCCCTCGCTTTTCACCGTGGGCTGCCGCGGCACCATACTGGGCACCCCCTTCACCGCGCACGGACGCATCCGCTACGCATACCAGGGCGGCTTCTTCGACGAGTGGTTCATCGACTACGGCGGAGATCCCGCCTGGTTCGCCGAGGACGAGGGGACCTACACCCTGTTCACCGAAATGATCGAGGCGGTGGAAGTCCCGTCGGACCTGGGCCAGGTGCGCGCGGGCCAGAACATCATGATGGGCGACCGGCGCGTCATGATCAAGGAGAAGGGAAGGGCGCGCGTCGAGGGCGGGGAGGGAGAGCTCCTTCACTACTTCGAGCCCGGTGAAGAGGTGAGCTACATCGACGGCATATGGGACGGGAAAAAGACGTCCATCGAATGGACCGGGGACGAGGTCGAGCTGTTCACGGGACGCGTG
>CALMJO010000496.1 GCA_937864375.1 uncultured Spirochaetota bacterium | reverse complement strand
CCCCGGCAGCCTGTAAAGACGGTTGCCGGCTTCCATCACTGCATCGATCGGCCGCGCCTCTCTACCGCGTTGCGCGACATGGGACCTGCGCGCCGGCCGCGTTTCCCGCAAAGGCGGGATGGGGGCCGATCAGCTTTTCCCTTTTTTAATGAACGAGGCGCAGATCGCCGCGTGCTCACGCGCGAGCCTGCGCGCCAGTTCCACGTCCCCGTCCGCAATGGCTTTTAAAATGCCCCGGTGCCTCTCCATGGCCGTCTTCCGGTCCTTGAGGCTCTGCGCGTACCTTACCAGGAATGCCCGGATATGGCGGGAGAGCGCCTGGTACATCACGATAAAGAACTGGTTCCCCGACATCTTCACGAGCGCCAGGTGGAATTCATGGTCGCGCGCGGCGAACGATTCAGGGTCCTTCAGGATTGAATCGTCGTATACCAGCAGGCGCTCCAGGCGCTCAAGCTGGTCCGGCGTCCTGCCCGCCGCGAGCTTCGCCGCAATCTCGGACTCGATGAGGTTCCTGGCCTCCACGAGGTCGGTCATCCCGCTCGTGTCGAGCTCCGGGAAAAGGGGAATGAGCACGTCGTTCATGGCCGTGACGCTTATGGATCTGGTGACGAAGGCGCCTTTCCCGTGTTTTACCTGCACCACTCCCAGGGCCGACAAACGCGCCAGGGCTTCCCTGAGGGTCAACCGGCTCACGTCGTATTCTTTTAAAAGGGCCTGCTCGCTGGGGAGCCGCTCCCCCGGTCCGAATTCATTGCCGCGAATGCGCTCCTTGAGGCTTTCGACGACGGCCTCCGCGGTGGTAATCTTCGTGAGTTGAATCTGCATGCAAGCTCCTGCAAAAAATCAGTTGTTATGGTAATCATTATACTCATCTGATGAGTTGTCAAGTCAAATTTACCGGACAAAAAGGACACGGAGAAGATGTGCCGGACAATATCCTCGAGCTGTGTGACATTTCACGCGCGTTATTCACTGTGACCAGCCCATCGGAACCCTACCTGCCGAAGAGCTTCACCACGAAATACGCCCCGCAGATGAGGGTGAGCGGCAGCGTCAGGAAATAGACGAACAGATCCTTCGCCTCCACGGCGCTCGCGTGTATCACCTTTTTCCCGAAATAGGACATGTGGTAGTGCGCCGGGTCCTGTGTGCGCCTGTAGATGCGCCGCGTGACGCGGAACTTCACGTACAGCATGAATACGAAGATGAGTCCCGATTCGATGAAGATGAGGCGGTCAAGGTTGATCTCCTTGAGCTCGCGCGGATTGACGAGGATGAACACTGACACGAATATCCCCAGGAAGATATTGGTGACCGCGGTGAAGAGGAACCCCTTGAACGCCTTGTCGTCCTTCTTCGAGATGTAGGAAATGAGGAAATAGATATGAACGGCGAAGGAAACCTCGAGTACGATGATGAAAAAGAAAACGATCATGGTGAACGATGCTTTCCCGTGCCTTATATTGTGTTGACAGACTGGAAAATAATAGATAATCTTCCCCATAAGTCAAGTAAAAGGAACCGTACACAGGAAGGAATAACGAGGTGAGCCTGGCGCCCGTCTACGAGCTGCTCGAAAGAAACGCACAGGACCGCCCCGGAGACGCCTTCTTCCTCCACGGGGAAGCGGCGGTAACGTATGGCGACGCGTCCCTGACCGTGAAACGCACTGCCGCCGTGCTGCGCGGCCACGGGCTCCTTCCCGGCGACCGGATCCTCCTGCAGCTGGGCAATTCTCCCGAGTTTATATATCTTTACCTTGCAGCGCTCCAGCTCGGAGTCATCCCTATTCTCGTCAATCCCGCGGCACGGCGTTACGAGCTTCGCTATTACTGCGCCACGGCGCGGCCACGGCTTGTCGTCACCTCCGGATCGCTCTTCAGCCAGTACACGATCGACGGACAGGCCTTTATCGCCCCTGACCGCCTCCTCGCGTCGGACGACCCCTCTGGAACGGGACTGTGGGCCGGTGCGGCCGCATCCCCGCCCCTGCAGGCCTTTGAACCCCCAGCCCCGGACACGCCTGCCGCGCTGATTTTTACCTCCGCAACGGACGGCTTTGCCAGGGGCGCGCTGCTCACTCACGGTGGAATCCATACAGCAGTATGCGCCGCTCATTCCATGCTGGTCGACAGCCGGGACCGCTTCCTCGCCATGCTGCCGTTTTTTCATTCGTTCGGACTTACCTCGTCGCTCATACTGCCCCTGTACAGCTGCGTGCCCATTGTCCTGCTGGACCGCTTCTCACCCCGTGCGCTTCTCGATATATTCAGCCGCGAACCCGTAACCATCACATGCGGCGTACCCGCGATGTACCAGATCCTTGCGAGGGTGCTCCCCGGCGACGTACGTTTCCCGCGCATGAAGGCCTGGATATCCGGCGGAGAGGCGCTCTCCGCATCGCTCCAGGCATCCATTCTGCAAGATCACGGTATCGAGATTCGCCAGGGATACGGGCTCACCGAGGCGTCGCCCATCGTGACCTGGAATGACATGGCTTCCCCCAACAGGCCGGGCTCCGCGGGACGTCCCATGCCCTATAACGAGGTCCGTATCCTGGAAAAAGGCAACAGCCGGCCGGGTAGCCCGGAGGGCGAAATCCTCGTGCGCGGCGCAAACGTGATCCATGAATATTTCGAGGACAAGGCGGCCACGAGGGCGGCGATCCAGGACGGCTGGCTCCGAACGGGGGACCTGGGGTACCTCGATACCAATAACTACCTGTACGTCACCGGGCGCATAAAGGAGATGGTGATCCGCCGGGGACTGAATGTCTATCCAAGGGAGGTTGAGCGGATTCTCTACAACCATCCGGAGATAGAGAACGTCCGGGTTTCAGGACAGACAATACCCCTCGAGGATCATAGTTTTAAAGAAAGCCTTGGCTGCTCAGTTCATCCAAGACAGGGATCATGGCTGAATGCCAATTCACTCGCGGAGTGGTGCCGGGAAAACATTTCCGCCTATAAAATACCGGAAACCTTTGAATTTATATGATTAAGTATTAGCCGAACTAAATTTTTGTGCCCATAAAAAAAGAGAGGTATTCATGATGAATACCTCGCGCAAATTTAGCGGAATATTTGGAAGGAAATTAAAGTGTACCAGGATTGTCCCAGCTCACATACATATATAAGCAAGTATCATGCCAAAAACTCCAACATGAATTATTGCATAATAAATATTGAGATATTTTGATGAAATATGGGACTTTATTCTATATTTGGTACAATATAAATAATTATTACACATGTTCACAGATTGACTGAATACAGAAATTGCCGCCTCATCAGCATAAAATCCTTGGAAATTATCGAAAAACAATGAAAAAGCGTCCTGATATCAGGACGCTTGTATTGAATTCTGGACGGTATTAAGTGATCGCTTTTATTCCTGTCCGGTCTCGGCATCCAGCGCCTTGGGGATCCCGTTGGCATAGACCAGCACCTTGTTGTCCTTGATCTCGATCTTACCATCGTTGGCGATGTTCTTTCTCCAGAGCACCGGACCTTCGACCGAGGCGCAGTAGATATAATCACCCGACGCGATATAGAGCTTGTTGTCCTGCTTGAGGGGCTGGTTGATGACCTTTCCCTCCCATATGACCTTGCCGTTTTTTATAAAATAGATCTCGTAACGGGTCACGAGCAGGCGGCCGTCGGGCTTGGGTTTTTCCTTCTCGAGCTTGACCACCTGGGCGATCTGCTTGATGATCTCCTTGGGCTTCACGGCCATCGCGGCGACCTCGGCCTTCTCCTTGAAGTCCTCGGCCTTGAACGCCGTAACGTCCTTCTTGGTTATAACGACGTCATTCTTCATTTCCTGGGCCACCTTCACCACAGCGACCTCGATATTCTTGGGATCCTCTTTCTTGAGAATCTGCTCGACCTTTTTTTCGGCGTCTTTGACTTCCTTTTCGGTGATGACGACCTTTTCCTTTTCCTCGATCGCGGGAGCGTTCTCAAGAAGCTTCGCCGACTGCGACTCGAGCTGCGGGACCCGCTTGATCACCTGGATCTTTCCGTCGAACACCTTGAACATCGTGTTTTTTTTCTCGTCGGCCTCGACGGCGAATTTCGTGCCGCGTACGCCGGCGACCGCGGTGGGCGTCTTGACAAGGAAGCTTTCATCCTTGACGAGCTTCTTGGGCTTGCAGAGCATTCTTCCCACATCGAGCCCCAGCGTGGTGCTTTCGGCGTCTCCCTCCCGCAGCAGCTGCGAGAATACCAGGTTGGAGTTCTCCTTGACGCGGATGATCGAGTTCCCGATTTTCACGTCGCAGCTCGACTGGGCGGCCGTGACGACCCTGTCGTTTTCCCTGATGAGATCACCGATCTCGACCGGTTTGTCGTTCTTTTTGACGTCGCCTATGAGAAAGCTTATCATTGCATATTCTTCTTCGACCTTACCGCAGCCCGCCCAGACTCCCACGAGCAGGCAGATTGTCACTGCGAGTATCTTTTTCATAAAAAACCCCCTTCCCTGGCAGTAAAAACACCCGGATTGTTCTCCCATGAACGTACCAATTATACACGATGCCATTATAAAAATGCAATTAAATCCACCGCAAATGCTCAATTTTTGTCGGGCAGGTCGTGATCCCGGTTTTTCCCTGTCCTGCGCCTCTGAAACGGGCATGTTCCTGGAACCGGCCTGCCCGCGGGCAGGCAGAGCGTCCCGCGCGAATCCTATTAAACAAAAGTCAGATCATGTTCATCGCAGTTTCATCGCCCATTCGGGCTTTAGCGTGAAGGCAAACCTATTTTTGCTTGCGATTAAGGGATGGTCGTGTTTTGCTCGGTATCCAATGAACGAGAACACCATAGATCCCGACCGCATCCAGGACACGCTCCTTGCCGCGGTGATCGGGGATGCGCTCGGCACTCCCTTCGACGGGCTTGGAAAGCCGCACCTGCGCTCGATATTTCACTCCATCGACGGCTACACCGATCCCGAACCGGCGCTCAAGGGGCGCCTGGATCGATGGCGTAAGCCGGGCCTGTACTCGTCCATCTCACAGCTCATGCTCCTGTACGCCGGCGCGATCACGGCGCGACCGCGCGACCCGGTCTCCGCGTTCACCGGCTTCGTGAAGGACTCACCCGCGGTGGAGGGAAGCATGCCGGGATCGTTCAGGCACCCCGGTACTGCCGAGCGCGGCCTGCTCGAACGCATTATGGCCGCGGGCGACGGGCCCCGCACGCTTGACGCCTTTCCCTGCGCCCGGCCCGTCGCGTCAATCCTGCCCCTCGCACTGTTCATCGATATCCGGCAGGGCATCATCCCGCTGGTGCGCGCCGCGGCGCTCTGGTCGCGCGAGCGCTTTACCGCCGCCGGTGCGGTAATTGGCGCGCTGGTGCTGCGCCGCATCGCATCGGGACCCCCCGCCGTGGAGGCAGGCGGCTTGCTCGGACTGGGCGCGCGCGAGTGCGGCATGGTTCTCCCGGATCTCGACGAAAATTCTCCGGAGCTTTTCGCGCTGGGGCTGAATCCGGATTCGCTCATCGAGGCCGGGCGCCTGCTCCAGGACGCGCTGAGCGGGGCGGCCGGCGCCCGCGACATCGAGGCCGCGGAATCCTCAATCGTGAGGGTCGTCAACACGATCCAGAAGACGCCGGTAACCCGCGCCACGGTGAACCACCCGCTGTGCGCGCTTCCCTACGCGCTCGCCCACGCGCACTTTTTCATAGAGGACCCTGCCCGCGGGCTTTTCCGCGCGGTCATGGAGGGCGGTTCCAGCGCCGCGCTCGCGTGCATGACGGCGATGTTCGCGGCCGCATCGCGGGGCGCCGACTGGATCCCGGAAGAGCTCGTCGCGCAGATGGTGAACCGCACCAGGGTAAAGGCGCTCTGCGAATCGCTCGCGCGCGGGAGGACGGGGGAGGCCGAACTGTCCGGCTTCGCCGGCGCGGAGGCGGGGCTTACCAACAAGGAGATCCAGGAGCGCGGAGGCAGGACCAGGCACTTCAATCCAAAGGAAAAAAAGCAGTCCTCGCGGAAAAGTGCCGAAGAGAGAATCGCGCGCATTACCGTGGAAAGCTGGACCAAGGTCGACCGCGCAAAGTGGAAAAAGGAGAAAAAGGATCACGACAAGCATCGCGACCGGTGAGCGTCCCCGCTATAAAAAGCCGGCGCTCAGGTGCCTGAGCATCCTGTCCTTGAATTCCGTGGTGGTGAGCCAGCGCCCGCGGGCATAGATCACGGGAACCTCTCCCTCACCGGACAGCGCGATTACCGCCCCCTCGCACTCGACCAGCTTTTTCCGGTGTGATCCGCGCATCCCGGTGCAGACGCCCACCGTGTAGATGCGCTCATCCGGGCGCACCGCGCGCGCGAAGATCGCCTGGAACTCAACGGTCAATCCGCCCTGCCATGCGTGCACGAACCCGGCCCAACCGAGCGTCTCGTCCAGCATCGCGGCGAGCACGCCGGGATGGACAACGTCGCCGCTGCGGTTCAGCTCGTCGCAGCGCATCCGGCCCATCCCCTCGCCGCACATGGCGGCAAGATAACTGGGGCCGCCCTCGGTCTCCCGGATTTCGAAAAACCTGCGGGAATTCCGGCCCTGGCCCTCACATGCGAACAGGATTTTTTCGGAGAAGAGCGGGATCGAGAAGGTATTCCTCGCGCTCACGGGCCGGGCAAGGAGCGTTGATATGCGGCCGGCCGCCTCGTTGAACTCCCCGCCGGACGACGCGCGCACTACCCCGGTAAGGTAATCGTGCCTGCAATTATCGGGGCTCATCCGCCCCCTGCACTCGTCCCCCGCGCCCGCGGCCGTAACGGACACCCTGCTTCCGATGCCTATGGGGTCCCCTCCAAACCTGAAATCGGCGCGCCAGGGATGCCGCGACATCCAGCCATCCAGGTGATCGGCGAGCTCCATGAGCGAGATTATTCCCACGCCGCCGTGGGGGATGCCCGGCCAGCCCTCGTGCCGCCGCTCGACGACCATCCGGGCCGAGGCCGTGGCCCCGGTCAGTTCGGGCCCCTCGAAAAGGAAGCCGTTTTTGCCGCAAAAATAGCACGAATCGTGTCTGTTCACCGTGTTCCCCGGGTCACCGTCGCGAATGGGCCCTACACTACAGTAGCGCTCCGCCGGTGGAAACAAAAAAAAGGTTCATTCCCGGCCTATCGCCCGCATTCGCCTATAAAGGAAAAAAATCTATTGACATTTCATGGTGTGTGACTTTTCTCAGAAACAATTGTTTAGATAAGGTGGCCCTGGAATAATAATTCCGGGTCAACCCCGGGAGCGCCAATGCGCATGTGCTCTGCGCAGTCGAAGCCTGGAAAACGATCTAGTTTTGAAAGGTTTTCGAGGGAACGACCAACTATAAGAGGCGCCCGTAAAATTAAAATACACAGAGACACGATTCTATGAAATTCACCGAATTGAATCTGCACGAAAGTATCCAGCGGGGCATAGACGACGCCGGATTCACCGAGTGCACACCCGTACAGGAAATGACTTTCGTCAAGACCCTGGCCGGCACCGACGTCTATGTACAGTCGCAAACCGGGACCGGCAAGACCGCCGCGTTCGTCATTACCATGTTCCAGATGTTCCTAACCGGGCGCTGCAGTAACGCCAGGGCGCTCGTCATCGTCCCCACCAGAGAGCTTGCCATCCAGGTGGAGGAAGAGGCCCGGATGCTCGGCAAGTACACCGGCTACAAGTGCGGAAGCTTTTTTGGCGGCATGGGCTACGACAAGCAGGAGAGGCTCCTGGAGGAGGGCGACCTCAACGTCTTCGTGGCGACCCCGGGCAGGCTCATCGACTTCGTCAAGTCGGGCATGATCGACCTCAAGCAGTTCGGCGTGCTGGTGATCGACGAGGCGGACCGCATGTTCGACATGGGCTTCATCCCCGACATACGCTACATCGTCAAGAAAATGGTGCCTCCCACGGAGCGGCTCACGATGCTCTACAGCGCGACGCTCTCCTCCAGGGTCAAGCAGCTAGCGTGGGAATACATGAACGAGCCGTTCGAAATCGAGATTCGTCCCGACCAGGTCACGGTGGATACCATCACCCAGGAGCTCTACCATGTCTCCACCGAGGAGAAGTTCCGTCTCCTGCTGGGCATTTTAAAGAAGGAGGCGCCCAGGAGCGGCCTCATATTCACCAACACAAAAAAAATGGCGGAGATCATCTCCAGGAGGCTCACCGCGAACGGGATAGACAACGACTTCATTTCGGGCGACCTTCCGCAGAAAAAACGCCTGCGCATCATCGACGAAATGAAGGCCGGCAAGCAGGAGCTCCTCGTCGCCACGGACGTAGCCGCACGGGGGCTTCACATAGAGGAGCTTGACATAGTCATCAACTACGACCTGCCCGACGACTGCCAGAACTACGTGCACCGCATCGGCCGCACCGCGCGCGCGGGAAAGTCCGGGCGGGCAGTCTCCCTCGCGTGCGAGCGCTACGTGTACAACCTCGAGGCCATCGAGGGGCTCATTGGCATGAAGATCCCCTCGGTCTTTGAGTTCGAGCACCTGCTGGCCGACGACGCGAGCCGCGATGTCCGCCACGAGCGCAGGAACGTCGACCAGAGGCCGCGCGGCCTCTCGTCGCAGGGACGCTCGTCGCGGGACAGGTCTTCGCACGGACGCTCGTCGCAGGTGCGGCCCGTACAGGGCCGGTCGTCGCAGACGCGCTCTTCCCATGAATACACGCCCGAGGACCGGGCTCCCTTCGCGCGCCGCGACCGGACGCATCCGGAAAGCGCGGACCAGGCGGCGCCTTCTCCCGCGATCGAGCGCGCCGAAGGCGACAAATCCGGGCGCCGCAAGCGCCGCAGGAAGAAAAGGGGCAAGGGCGGGGAAAGGCCCGCTTCATCCGGGGCCGTGGCGACCCAGGCCGCATCGGAACCTTCCGCGCGCAGGAGCGACCGCCAGGAGCGTCCCGAAAGAAAGCACCGCCAGGAGGACAGGCGCGACAGGAAGCCCAAACCCGCCGGCGACAAGCCCGCGAAGGGCACGTCGGCCGACGAGCGCCTGGAATACTACCGGCAGAAATACGGGGACAACTTCTCCTACAAGCGCGGCCAGGAGCCTTCGGGCGGGAAATCCGCGGGGAAGGGCGGCATCCTTAACAGGATCAAGTCGCTGTTCAAAAAGTAACAGCACACTCCATGGGCGGCCGGCATTGCCGGCCGCCCCTTTTATCACTCGAGCTTGAACCGTTTGACGATGCCGTTCAGGAGCTCGGCCTGGGAGGTGAGCTCTTCGGAGGTGGCGGCAAGCTCCTCGGACCCGCTCGCCACGCTTTGCGTGACGGAATTGATCTGGTCTATCGCCTTGATGATCTCGTTGCTGGAGAGGCTCTGTTCCTCCATCATGATCGAGATCTCCTCCGACATGCTGTTCACCGCCTGCACGGCGTCCTTTACTCCCCCGCTCATCGACGTCAGGTCCACCGACGACTTCGCGATGCTCTCCATGAGGGCGGCGGTGTTCTTGACGTTCCCTATGATTTCTCTGAGCGAGGCGGCGGTCCTCTCCACGAGCGAGGAGCCCGCGTCCACCTTCCCGCTCGTTTCCGCGATGAGCGTATTGATCTCCTTGGAGCTCGCGGCGGTCTGGTCGGCGAGCTTGGAAATCTCCTCCGCGACCACCGCGAATCCCCGCCCGTGCTCGCCGGCGCGCGCCGCCTCGATCGACGCATTGAGAGAGAGCAGGTTGATCTTGTCCGAGATCTCGGAGATGATCGTCACGATTTCCGTAATCTTGCGCGAGCTGTCGTTGATCTCCCGCATGCTTTCCACGGTGCTCACAAGGATCTTTTCGCCCTCGATCGCGTAGCCGTGCGTCTCGTCCGCCATCCTGTTCGCGTCCTGCGCGTTCTTGTTGATGTCGATGATGGCGCCGGCGAGATACTCCATGGAAGTCCTGGTCATGTCGGCCTTCTTCGCCTGCTGCTTCGCGTTTTCCGATACGGCGTCAATGGTCGCTTTTATCTCCTCGAGCGCGCTCGACGTCTCCTCGATGCTGGCCGCCTGGTCCTGCGCCACGATCGCGAGGTCCGAGCTCGACCTGGTCATTTCACCGGAAGACATGCGCACCTGGCCGGCCGATCCGCGCACCGACGAGATGATGTCACGGAGCTTTTCGATAAAGCCGTTGAACAGCCCCGCGAGCCTGCCCACCTCGTCCTCGCGCAGGATTGCGATTTTCCTGGTGAGGTCGCCCGCGCCCTCGTTGATTTCCGCCAGGGATGTCGCCATCGCGTCAATCGGGGCGAGCGAACGCTTCACGATTGCGCGAATGAGCACTATCGCGAGAAGAAACAGCGTGATGTTCAGGACGACGCTCAGAACGATCGCGAAGAACTGTTCGGAAAGGAACCGCTCGACCGAATAGACCAGCTCGAACGCGCCGTGAATCTCGCCTTCCTTCCACCCCTCCATCCTGCCGCCCGTCGGATCCCTGCCGTCGTCCCGTCCCCACAGCTCCTTCGAGGACTTAGGGTCCCCGTGGCACATGAGGCAGTCCCTGGTAAGCCGCACTGCCCGGAAATACCGGATCACCTTTTCGCCAAAAAAATCGACCTGATAGTGCTCGGAAAGATTTCCGTCGGTCATCGCTTTCAGGACGCCCGCTTCAAGTTCGGTGGGCGTATTGGCGGGATTGCGCGGCTCGAACTTGGGAACGCGAAACTCGTATCCCATCTCCCTGGCCTTTTTCTGCATGGTAACGATGGAAGAGAACACCGGCACAGAATATACGAACTTACCCTTGATGTCCTTGACGAGGCGCTCCCGGTCGAATACGCCGCGTCCCCAGTTTTCCGCCTGGTATTCCCTTACGGCCTCCCCCATCGTGCATATCGATCGCGCCTTGTCGACGATCTCGGTCTCACCCAGAATAATGAGCCTGCTGCGCCACCATACATTGGTGACGAGGAGGCTCAGGAAAAGGACCGCGATGACGCCGATTGTCACTCTCCCCTTGATGGAACCAAGGCCAAAGGTCCCGGCTGTTCGTGAACGCATGGCATTCCTCCCGCTTTCCCGGCAAGGTTGAGCGTCCTGTCGCGAAAGGACGCTCCGTGAAACCCCGCGGCCGTACCTGCCGTCCGCCGTTATTACGCCGCTCGACCAATTCGCGCGAATGACGGCGGCGGAGCCGCCCGCAAATGATAACAGGTAATACGGAAAAATGCAAGCGATTGGCGGCAGGAACGCAGCGCCGTCCGGCTACTTCAATGCTCCCTCGTGCTTGAGGAGAAATTCCTTGAAACGGACGCCGCCGGTGTAGTTGCCGATGTCGCCGCCGGACTTGATTACCCGGTGGCAGGGTATGAAAACCGGGAAGCAGTTCTTGGCCATCGTGTTCCCGGCAAAACGCGCGCCGTTGCGGACGCCGGCCAGCTCCGCGAGACTGCCATAGGTGATCGTCTTTCCGAACGGGACCTTCATGAGCTCGCGGTAAATGCGGACCTCGGTCTCGGTATAGGCGCCCAGGTTGAGATCGGGCATGGGCGCCTTCCTGCCTTTAAGATATGATTCCAGGAAGGAGAGCGCGGGTGCAAGCCCCGCGCTGGTGCGGTCCTTGAAGCGCAGGATAATCTGCCGCTCCTCGCGCTCTCCGGGAAACGTCGCGTACAGGAGCGATGTATTGTCCCCGAGCAGGTAAAAATTCCCCGGCCCCAGCTTCACCGCCTGGTAGCATACGGAACCGCGCGCCGCCGACATGTCAATTGATAGTGCCATTCCCCTCCGCCTCGCGCAGGATTTCACGGGCCGCGCTCCCGTCCCGCCCGATCTGGGCAACGAGCTCTTCGACGGACCCGAATTTCTGCTCGTCCCGGATCCTGTCGACGAACTCAACTTCGATCGCGCTCCCGTAGATGTCCCCGGAAAAACCGAACAGGTGCGCCTCGATGGTGTGCTCGACGTTCGCGAAAGTTGGATTGGTGCCGATGTTCAGCATCCCCTCGAAGCGCTCCGTGCCGGCAACGAGCACCGTGACCGCGTACACGCCGTCCTTGGGAACCACCTTGCCGGCGTCCTCGGGGAGCAGGTTCGCGGTCGGGAAGCCGATCGTCCTTCCCCTGCCCGCGCCGCGGGACACCGTCCCGGATATCGCATAACGCCTGCCCAGCAGCGACGAGGCAAGGCGTACGTTGCCGTCTTCCAGCTCGGTGCGTATCCAGGTGGATGAGATCGGGCGAGAGTAAAAGCTCTTGGGCTCCACCCTGGTCACGCCAAAGCCGCGGTGCTTGGATATCTCCCTCAAAAAGTCGATGTTTCCCTCCCGGTTGCGGCCGAACGCGTGGTCGTATCCCACCACGACATCTATGACACCGAGCTTTTTGAGCACGATCTCGTTGAAGAACTCCGTGGCGGTCATCTGCGCCATCTGGGCGGTGAAGTCCAGCAGGATGATGTTCCCGATGCCGCATGACCGGATGGCGCTCACCTTTTCATCGACCGTGGTGAGGATGCGCGGCGGGGTCTTCGGGGTGATGACCTTCCTGGGGTGCTCGGTGAACGTGATGACAATTGGGTCGCCCCCCTTCTGCCGGGCGATGTTCTGCACCATGGAAAAAATCCTCATGTGGCCCATGTGCACACCGTCAAAGCTCCCCAGGGTAACAACCGGGTTGCGGAACAGGCCCCTGTGTTCCGGAATGCCGCGCACGATCGTCATACTCCGCCCCCGGTAATTTTCCCCTGGATTGCAAAGGCATCGGCGAGCACCAGGGCCGCCATGGATTCGATCACGGGGACCACGCGCGGCACGATGCAGGGATCATGCCTGCCCTCGATGGAAATGTCGCGTAACCTGCCTTCCGTGTCGCGCGCGGACTGCGGCCGGGCTATGGACGGCGTGGGCTTCACGGCGATGCGGGCGACGATGTCCGCGCCGCTGGAGATGCCGCCCAGGATGCCGCCCGCGTGATTGGTGACGGGGCCGTTCGGACCGGCCTGGTCGTTGTTTTCGCTCCCATGCATGCGGGCGGCTCCGAACCCCGCCCCGAATTCGACCCCCTTCACCGCGCCTATGGAAAAGAGAGCCGCCCCCAGCCGCGCGTCCAGCTTGAAGAACACGGGGTCCCCCAGCCCTGCGGGAATGTTCTTGATCACGAGCTTGACGATTCCTCCCACGGAATCCTTCGCGTTCCGGGCGGCGAGCACGGCCTCCTCCATGGCGCGCGCCTTCTGCGGGTCGGCTGAGCGCACCGGGTTTTTCTCGATGAAGTCGAAGTCCTCGACGCTTCCCTCGATCCCGGCGATCTCCTGGGCGAAGGCGATGATCCTGATGCCGCGCCCGTCCAGCATCGCGCGCGCGACGGCGCCTGCAGCCACGCGTCCCGCCGTCTCGCGGCCCGACGATCGACCCCCTCCCCGGTGGTCGCGTATGCCGAATTTTTTCCAGAAGGTGAAATCGGCATGGCCCGGGCGGAAGATGTCGCGCAGCGCGTCGTATTTGGAGGAGTCCTGGTCCCTGTTGTACACCACGAGGCACACGGGGGTGCCGGTCGTCTTCCCCTGGAACACGCCCGAGAGGATGCGGACGGCGTCGTCTTCGCTTCGCGGCGTGGTGACGCGGCTCTGGCCCGGGCGCCTGCGGTCCATCTCGCGCTGGATTTCTTCCTCGGTCAGCTT
>CALMJO010000495.1 GCA_937864375.1 uncultured Spirochaetota bacterium | reverse complement strand
ACGTCCAGTGCGCACATTGGCGGCTCGTCCAGCGGCAGGGACGGTGAGGGGTCCGATTGGCTTACGGCCCCCAGGAGCGCCCTTCCCCGAACGGTGCGATTTCCGCGCGGGGCTCCTCGGCCCCCGCCCCTGCCAGGCGTGCGGCATGTGCGCCGTCCCGCGCGATAATCAATTGACAAGCCGCGGGCCAGGCGCTCTAATCCGCTCCTGTAAGGACGGGAGTCCGGTCATTCATTCATCCGGAGGCTCACATGAAACGATCGCTCATCAGGGAACTTCTTGCCGCGGATTCCGCGGGCGCGGAGGTGCTCGTGCGCGGATGGGTGCGCACCAGGCGTGACTCCAGGGAGGTGAGCTTCCTGGAGCTGAACGACGGATCCTCCTTCCGCAACATCCAGGTGATCGTGGGCCACACCCTTCCGGGACAGGCCGACATCCAGCGCCTGTCCACCGGCTGCAGCGTCGAGGTGACCGGCACGCTCGTGGACTCCCCCGCGAAGGGCCAGAGGTTCGAAATCCGCGCATCGGGGGTGTATGTGTACGGATGGGCCGACGGCGAAAAGTACCCATTACAGAAAAAACAGCACTCGTTCGAGTTCTTGAGGGAGATCGCCCACCTGCGGCCGCGCACGAACACCTTTGGCGCGGTGCTCAGGGTGCGCAACGCCCTCTCCTGCGCCATCCATGACTTTTTCCAGTCGCGCGGCTTCATCTACGTGCACACGCCCATCATCACCGCGAGCGACGCGGAGGGCGCGGGCGAGATGTTCCGCGTGTCCACGCTCGACCCCCTGGACCCGCCGCGCACAGCCGGGCAGGTCGATTATTCGCGCGACTTCTTTGGCGCGAAGACGGGGCTCACCGTGAGCGGCCAGCTCGAGGGCGAGCTCCTCGCCTGCGCCATGGGCGCCGTGTACACCTTTGGCCCCACGTTCCGGGCCGAAAACTCAAACACCACGCGCCACCTTGCTGAGTTCTGGATGGTGGAGCCCGAGGTCGCCTTCGCGGAGCTTCCCGACGACATCGCCCTCGCGGAGGACTTCCTGAAACACATCTTCCGGGCCTGCCTCGACAAATGCCCGGAGGACATGGACTTCTTCAACACGAGGATACAGCCGGGCGTCATCAGGACGCTCGAGGACATCGTGAATTCATCGTTTGAAGTCATCACCTACACGCAGGCAGTGGACTTATTGAAAAAATCCGGGGAGTCCTTCGAGTTCCCGGTGGAATGGGGAAGCGACCTCCAGTCCGAGCACGAGCGCTACCTCACGGAGAAAAAATTCATGCGCCCCGTGGTGGTGACCGATTACCCGAAGGAGATCAAGGCCTTCTACATGCGCATGGGCGACGACGGCCGCACGGTGCGCGCCATGGACGTGCTCGTCCCCAGGATAGGCGAGATCATAGGCGGAAGCGAGCGCGAGTACCGCCTGGACGTGCTCGTGGAGCGCATGAAATCGATGAAGCTCGATCCCGACGACCTGTGGTGGTACCTGGATATCAGGCGCTACGGGACCGTGCCGCACGCGGGCTTTGGGCTGGGATTCGAGCGCGCGATGCAGTTCATCACCGGTATGCAGAACATACGCGACGTCATCCCTTTCCCGCGCACGCCGGGCAACGCGGGATTTTGACGGGTTACCGGATCAATAATTGAAACTAATGGGGGCACAATGAAAATCGCAATCGGTTCCGACCACGCGGGCGTGGCGCTCAAGGACAAGATCAAGGCGGCGTTCACTGACGTCGAGTTCCTGGACATGGGGACGAACAGCCCGGAATCCACCGACTACCCCGATCACATCGCGAAGGTGGCGCGCGCGGTCCAGGACGGCTCCGTGGCGCGCGGCATAGGGATCTGCGGGACGGGGATCGGGGCCTCCATCACGGCAAACAAGCACCGGGGCATACGCGCGGCGCTCGCCACCAACGAGTTCATGGCCGAGATGTCGCGCATGCACAACGACGCCAACATGCTCATCCTGGGCTCGCGCGTGACGGGCGAGGACCTGTCGCTGGCGATCGTGCGCCGCTGGCTCGCGACCGGGTTCGAGGGCGGCAGGCACCAGCGCAGGCTGGACAAGATCACGGCCATCGAGGACGCGCAGTCCGGCGCGTAGCAGGACGCGTCCGCCGGGAGACGGTATCTTGCCGGGGTGAACGCTGATCGGCCCACCATTGTTTTTCAATGCATCACGCCAGGAATCCCGGACATTTCCCCCATCCTCGCCGCGCGCACGGCACCCGGGGACCGAATCGCTTTTCTCCCCTTCCCGCATCCCCTGGAATCCGGATACCGCATCTTCCCCGTTCGTCGGCCCCCGAATTATTGGCAGCCCCCGGCAAAATGTTGCTTTACTTGCGCTCATGCTTGTGCGATTAAGAATATACGGAAAAGAAAACTACCGGAACGCCACCCATGCATAACACGCGCATACGATCCCTTCGATACCTGGCCCCCGTTCTCGCGCTGGCCCTGCTCTACCCCGTACCCGAATTCTCCGAACAGGTGAGGTTCGGAACGCGGGGAATGGGCCTTTACAATGTCAAAATGGTGCGCGACGCGAAGGACCGCGAGGTCTACACCCTTGACGACAAGAGCTACCAGAAAACGTCAATCCCCACGGTGACCGACCTCGTGCTTTCGTTCAACGGGACCGCGTCCTCGTACGCGCGCGACGACACGGGGCACTACACGATCCGTTCCGCGGCCTATGAGGTTGCCATAGGCCCGGGCGTGCTGGGCGGGGGAGGCGCGCTGTTCTACAATAAGGACCACCACGTCGAGATCAATTCCATGCGCAACCAGTGGATGGGGACCTGCGACGACCTGGGCTCGTTCACCATAGAAATGCGCATCTGCCCCACGGCGCTGCGCGAGGACGCGGTGCTCTTCTCCCGCGTGGGGACCACCTCGGGCGCGAGGAACGGGATCGAGCTCGTGCTGAAGAACGGGCACATCGTCGCGCGGCTCTACAGTCTCTTCAAGGGGCCCGACGGGCGGCGCACCGGGGACTTCGTCCTGAACCGCGGGCGCACGCTCCAGGAAAAGCGCTGGTACCACGTGGCGCTCACGTTCGACCGCATCTCCGGCAAGCTCGCCATGATGATCGACGGCGAGGAGGACGAGATGGTCTACGCCTCGTCCACCGGCGAGCCCGCGGTGAACGTCTTCCAGCCCTGCTTTTCGTGCGAGGACCTCCCCGCCGCTGTCATTGGGAAAAATTTTTCCGGCATCATCGACGAGTTTCGCATTTCCTTCCGCCACATCGACGATCTCAAAAGGGAAACCGACATCGCCCTTCGCGCGTACCGCGAGGCGGACAGGATCGGGCGCACGCCCGTCAACCGCGAGGGCGTGGTGACCAGTCCCGTGATGGCCTTCCCCCATACCGGGACGGGCGTGCTGCTCTTCCAGTGGGGCGAGGAGCTGCCGGCGCATACCTTCGTCTGGTTCGAGTTCCGTACCGCGGACGACCTCTTCACCGCGGACGGCGACGCCCCGCGCTGGTACCGGATCGTGAACGGGCAGCGCGACTTCTGGAAGACGCAGACCGGCGAGGGTACGCTTCGCGGGAAATATTACCAGTGGCGCGCGCACCTCGTCGCCTCCCCCGAGGGGAAAAGCTCCCCCCGGCTCTTCGACGTCGCGCTCAACTACGTCCCGGACGAGCCGCCCCGTGCGCCCCAGAAGCTCGAGGCCGTGAAGACGGCGGACCGCTCCGTGCGCCTGCGCTGGCGCAAGAACGTGGACGAGGACATCCTGGGCTACCGCGTGTACTACGGGACTCGGTCGCGTTCCTACGACGGGGTGATCAGCCTGGCGGACGGCGGCAGGATCACGAACGACATGAGCGACGATCCCCGGTACGTGGAGATTGACATCACGAACGCGGTGATCGACGAGAACATGAAGCGGGACGGGAAAAAGCTCCTGGAGTACCCGCTTTTGAAGAACAACGTGCTCTATTTCTTCGCGGTGACGGCGTACGATTCCTACAGGCCAAACACGAAGTACAACCATGAATCGCCGCACTCCGGGGAGGTATCCGCGCGACCGTTCGCGGGTTCAGAGATCAGCGAATAAGCGAGGACGGCATGGGACTCCAGAACTATACGATCCAGGACCTTTCGGGAAGCCTGCAGCGCATCCCCTACTTCAAGGGCGTGAGCCCCGCGGCCGTGCTCCGGAGCCTTGAGTTCTTCAAGGACATTGACGAGGCGACCCTCACGGGAATTGCGCGGGAGGTGCGCATCTCGGAATTCCCCGCCGGCACCGTGGTATGCCGCCACGGAAAATTCGACGAGCACTTCTACATCATTCTGTCGGGAAGCGCGCGCGCGATGATTCCCACCGAGGACCACGCGCGCTTCGAGCTCTACCGGCTTGCGCCCGGCGACTTCTTTGGCGAGGAGATGGTGCTCTCGCCGGAGCCGCGCGAGAACAGCATAGTCACCGACGGCGACTGCATGATGCTCGCCATGTCGCCCGACGTCCTCAGGAAGCTCATCGCCCAGTCGCCGCACGTGCGCTCGCTCATGGACGCGCGCTACATCGAGCGCAACCTCCGCGGCGACCTGCGGCGCATCCCGCTCCTCACCCACCTTTCCGGCGAGCTCTTCGAGCGCATCCTCAAGGAGGTCGAGCTCCTCTCCTCGGCCAAGGGCGACGTCGTCTTCCGCGAGGGCGACCGCGGGGACGCGTTCTACCTCATACGCGAGGGCAAGGTGGACGTGTACCGGACGGTTGCTGGAGAGCGCAAGCTCATCGCCATCCTCGCCGAGGGACAGTACTTTGGCGAGATGTCCCTCATGTCCGACGAGGCGCGCAACGCCACCGTCGAGGCGGTTTCCCCCGTGTCGCTCGTGAGGATCGCGCGCAAGGATTTCCAGAAGATCGCGGGAAGCGACGAGCGCGTGATGAACGAGCTCCGGGACGTCTTCCAGGAGCGCACGAAGAACAGGGAGGACATCTTAAAGAACCCCTACATCGCGCACATGACGCGAAGCCTCCTGGACCTCAACCGCGACATCAACAGGCACCTGGACATACTCTCCCAGTGCGTGATCGACACCGAGCGCGGGGGCGCGCTCCTGGCCACCATGCCGGGCTCCCGGTACCCGTACGTCTACCCGCGCGACAGCGCCTGCGCCTCGCGCTTCCTGTTCAAGGTAATCACGAGCCCCCTCAAGGCCTCCGACGGCGCCTTCCGCCTCCTGGGCGAGATCGCGCGCTTCATCCTGGAGTGCCAGCGCGAGGACGGCTACTGGGGCCAGCGCTACGGGGTGCACGGCGACGACAAGGCGATCTACAAGCAGGAGGACAACGTCGCGCACGGCGTCGCCATTCTCTGCCGCTACCTGATCGCGGCAAAAAAGCGCGGCACGCCCACCCCGCTCTTCGAGCGCATGGTCGACGCGATTGTGCGGGGCTTCGAGTTCGCGAAGAGGAACTATTACCGCAACGAGATACACCTTTTCTACTCGACCACCTCCATCCACGAGTCCGCGATCGAGGAGGGGTACTCCATCTGGGTGAACTTTTCCTTTCTCCTCATGCTGCGCCTCGTGGAGCGCGTGGGACGGGAGTACGGGGTGCTCGACCGCTTTTCCGACGCCATGGAGCTCAAGAGCGGGTTCGAAAGCACGATCGAGAAGATCTTCACCATGGGCGGGCGCTTCGTGCGCCGCCTCAAGCCCAACGGCGAGATCGACCTCCGTCCCGACATCACGCTCATGAGCCCCTTCTTCTTCGGGAGCGGCTTCGAGACGGATTACTTCTCCGACACCGAGGAATTCAGGAACTCCATCCGCTATATCGAGCAGACCCTGTGGGACCCGGACCTGGGCATGCTGCAGCGCTACCTCCCCTTCATTGAGGACCCGCATACGCACGTCCATGCCGGAAACGGTCCCTGGGTGCAGTACACCTCCATGCTCGCCCAGTATTACTTCTACACCGGCAACATGGAGCGGGGGAATAAAATACTTGCAATAATCGACTCGTACAAATCTAAGGAAGGATACATGTGCGAGCATCTCACCACGCCCGAGCGCTACTTCGAGTTCAAGCGCCTCGAGTGGATCTCCGGCAAGGATTTCGACAAGGAATTCGCTCCCGACATCCTGGTCCCGGGGCTCTCGTACGACCTGGTGGTCGAGGAGCTCACCCACATGAAGAACTCCTACGAGGCGATCGAGCGCCGCTGCGCCGAGGTCGGCAAGAACGGGCATATCGCCTTCGCCATTCCCCTCATGTGGTCGCACGCGGAATACGCGATGGCGCTCATGCTGCGCACGGAGAAAGAGCTGGAGATGCTGAGGCGCAGTTTCGATGAAAATACTTCAGAAGAAAATAGAGCTTCCTGAGGAGAGCGCCCGCGACATACGCGTGATCGCGCAGACGCTTGCCGACGCGGGGTACGAGTGCTACCTGGTGGGCGGTTCCGTGAGGGACCTGCTCCTTGGCGGGGAGGCGCTGGATTTCGACTTCGCCACCAACGCGCATCCGGACAAGGTCACGCGCCTCTTCCGCCGCGTGGTGCCCACCGGCATCAAGCACGGAACCGTGTCGGTGCTCATGGGCCAACGGCAGTACGAGGTCACCACCTACCGCGCCGACGGCGCGTACGTAGACGGCCGGCACCCGGAGAGCGTGCGCTTCTCCAGCACGCTCCGCGAGGACGTGGAGCGCAGGGACTTCACCATAAACGGCATCGCGTGGGACGTGCTCAGGAACGAGCTCATTGACTACCCCGGCGGCCTCGATGACATCGAACGGAAAATCATCCGCACCATCGGCGACCCCATGCTTCGCTTTGGCGAGGACGGACTGCGCACATTCAGGGCCTGCCGCTTCGCCGCGAAGCTCAGGTTCACCATGGAAGAGGAAACCTTTCGCGCGATTGGCCGCACCCTGGACGTCGCCGCGCAGGTGTCCATGGAGCGCGTGCGCGACGAGCTCATGAAGCTCCTGGAGGCCCATGAGCCCTCCATAGGGTTCGAATACATGCGGGAATCGGGGCTCATGAAGGTGTTCCTGCCCGAGCTCGCGGCCTGCTACGGGCTGAGCCAGAACAGGTACCACATGTACGACATCTACTTTCACAGCCTCTACTCCACCGACGCGGCGCCGTCGGGCGAGCCCCTCATCCGGCTCGCGGCGCTGCTCCACGACCTGGGCAAGGTGCCCGTGCGCACCCAGGGGAGCGACGGCGACTTCACGTTCTACAACCACGAGGTGGTGGGGACGCGGATGGCGAGGCGCATATTGAAGCGGCTCAAGTTCTCCAACGAGGAGACGACGAAGGTGACGAACCTCGTCGCCAACCACATGTTCCACTACACCGACGAATGGACCGACGGCGCGGTGCGCCGCTTCATGCGCAAGGTGGGGCTGGAAAACCTTGACGACCTGATCCAGCTGCGCCTGGCCGACCGACGCGGGAACGGGATGCGCGACGGGATTCCCCAGCCCATACGCGAGCTCAAGAAGCGCATCGACCTGATCATCGAGGCCGAGAACGCCATCACGGTCCGCGACCTCGCCATAGACGGCTACATCGTCATGGAGGAGTTCAAGGTCAAGCCCGGCCCCATCATAGGGGCCATCCTGAACGAGCTTCTCGAGATGGTGCTCGACCATCCCGAGATGAACGAGCGCGACGTGCTCATCGAAAGGGCGCGCGGGATTTACGACCGGATAAAGGACGTGGATTTCCGCGCAGCTTCGAATAAAAAGAACATGGAGGACGCATGAAAGTACCGGAAGTCACCGTACGGGACAAGGTTGCGCTCATCACCGGAGCGAGCCGCGGCATAGGCGAGGCGGTCGCCAGGACGCTCGGGGTGTTCGGGGCACGGCTCATACTCGTGAGCAGGAAGATGGAGGATTTGAAGAAGGTGCAGAGGGACGTGGGCATCGAGGGCGGCAAGGCCGAGTGCTTCGTCTGCAACACCGGCGAGATGGACCAGATCGACGGCCTGTTCCGGGAGCTGCGCGAGAAGTACGACAAGATCGACATCCTGGTCAACAACGCGGCGACCAACCCCTTCTTTGGCGACGTGCTGAGCGCCGACGAGCGCGCCTGGGACAAGACGCTTTCGGTCAACCTGAAGGGCTGCTTCTTCATGGCGCAGCACGCCGCGAAGTGGATGAAGGAAAAGGGCGGGGGCTGCATCGTCAACGTGTCCTCGGTCAACGGGATTCGGCCGGCGCCCTTCCAGGGGATCTACTCGATAACCAAGGCGGGGCTCATCGCGCTCACCAAGTCCTTCGCCAAGGAGCTCGCGCCCTTCAACATCAGGGTGAACGCGGTGCTTCCCGGCCTCACGGACACGAAGTTCTCGGCCGCGATCACGCACAACGACGACATCATGAAGCTGGTGCTGCCCAGCATACCCATGGGGCGCTTCGCGAAGCCGGACGAGATGGCGGGGACGGTGCTCTACCTCTGTTCCGACGCCGCGACGTACACGACCGGCGCGACCATCGTCGTGGACGGCGGCATGCTCGCATAAAGAGCAGCGCGTTCGCGCTCAAAGGTAAGGAAGGAATTGCGATGCTGTCATTCCAGTACGGTCTGAGCCTGGCCCAGTTTCTCATACCGCCCACCTGCATGGGGATACTGCTGGGAGGCTTCCTCCTGTACGTGTACATGTACGCGCGCTACCGCCTGCCGCTCTACGGGGGCATTACGCTGCTCACCCTCCTGGGCATCATTTTCACGGGGAGCGAGATGTTCCTGCTCTCGTACGGCGCGTGGCTCCACGACCGGGAAATGGCCGTGCAGTTCCACAGGATCGAGCAGCTCGCGGGCGCGTATTATCTCTTCGCGCTTCCCTTCTCGCTCATCTTCATCCTCCAGCTCAACGAGCGCTGGCAGAGGCTCAACCGCCTCCTCGCCTGGGCGGGGCTCGGCTTCGCGGTGCTCGCCACGCTCGCGGCGTTCATCCATCCCGACAGCTTCATCTCGCTCACGCTGCACAAGCCCAGCTGGCTCACCTACGAGGCCGACTACGGGCGGGGGCAGGAGGGGGCGCTCTACCAGCTGAGGGACGGGCTGATCGGGGCCTACGTCGTATACAGCGTCGTGTGCTTCTTCGCCGACCTGCGCATGCACCGGAATTATCGGTTCCTGATATACCCGATAGCGGGGCTCATGTGCGCTTTTATGGGCGCGATCATCGACACGCTCTTTGTCCACACGGGCGCGTTTTTCGATTTTTTCCCCGACGCCTATTTTTCCCGGTTCAGCGTGGGACTCACCGTCATGATCATATGCTTCATCGCCACGGCCACGCGCCGGTTCATCGACACGGCCAAGGAGGTTGAGGTCGCCCACCGCATCATCAGCATCTCGGAGGAAAAGTACCGGCTGCTGGTAGAGGGCACGAACGACTGCATCATCTCGCTCACCCCGGACATGCGCATCCTGAACGCCAACAAGGCCGTATTCTCGCAGCTCTTCGTGTCGTCCAGGGACTATGAGGGAAAAAGCTTCTACGACCTCCTGTACGAGGACGCCTCCGCCGGGGGCATCGTGGCGCAGTTCATCCGCGGCAAGGTCGCCGACTTTTTCTCCACGCGCATGCCGGTTTCCTTCAAGGCCGCCTTCAAGTCCCACGGGACCGGGGAGCCGCGCGAGTACTTCGTGCGCCTGGAGTCCATCAACATAGGCGAGAAGAACGAGATCCTGGTGCGCGCCTCGAACATCTACGACGACACCCTCATGAAGTACCTGGAGTCCGAGCGCATGCGCTTCTGCATAGGCAATTACCTCATAGCCTCCGAGGAGATCAGCAAACGCCTGGTCCTGAACCTCGCGAAATACCTGGACCAGCGGACGGTCAGCCAGATACGCATTGGTCTTCGCGAGATCATCATCAACGCGATCGAGCACGGCAACCTCAACATCACCTTCGAGGAAAAGTCCACCGCCACCATGCAGGGCAACTACCTGGAGTTCATCTTCAGCCGGCAGCAGGACCCGCGCTACCGCGACAAGCGCGTCACCATCGAGTTTCTGCTTAACGCCGAACGCGTCGCCTACAAGATCGCCGACGAGGGGAACGGCTTCGATTACAAGGGGTTTTTACGGGATTCCGGCGACCGCGCGAACGAGGAGATGCTCGCCCACGGGCGCGGCCTCACGATGGCGCACAACATCTTCGACGAGGTGACCTTCAACCGCCGCGGCAACGAGGTCCTCCTGGTGAAACGCTTCACCCCCGCAACCGGCTCAGGCCAGGGGAATGCGGCCGTTTCCTGACCGAAACGTCCCGTACCGCCGGGCCTAGCCGTGAAATACATCGCTCCCCTCCCTTCACCCCGGGCGCGTACGTGCCGATAATAAACCTGAGCCATCTCATCCCAGCGAGGTTATACCCATGGTCGAGGCACCGGAAATCGCCGCCATCCCCTTTGACCGCATGAAGGAACAGGTCGAGCGGGAGATCGCGTCATACCTGGAAAAGCGCCGTCATCCCGACGACATCGCGCTCCCCAGGATCAGCTTCGAGAAGGGCGTCGCCAGGGTCGCCTTTTCAATCCCGGCGCTGAGCGACTCGGCCCTCAACCGCTACATCGGCGTCGCGAAGGCGCACCTGGACCACATCCGTATCCACGCGTTCGACGAGGGCTACTACGCGCTCCAGGCCCTGAACAGGAACATCTACAAGACCGAAAACGTGTTCGACAATCTCAAGATCGAATTCCTGGGCCTTTCCTCCCAGTTCCGGGCGGAGATGTCCAAGAAGGGGAATTTTTCCCAGGAAGAGATCACGCTCGTGGTAGAGCTTTTCAAGTCGGCGTACGCGCAGGCGAAGGACGATCCCCTGGTGCGCCTGCGGCGGCTGGGCGCCTCTCCCTTTATCGACAACGCGAGCGTGGACTGGTCCTACATCGCCGGGTATGACGAGGTAAAGCGCAAGATCCGCGAATCGATCATCATGCCCCTCCAGAGCCCCGAGGTGTACGACTCCATCGCGCGGCTCACGCGCAAGAGCTTCGAGTCCAACCGGCCGCGCGCGATCCTGTTCGAGGGCCCTCCCGGCGTGGGGAAGACCACCGTGGCGCGCATCATCGCCGGCGAGGTGAGCGTGCCGCTCATCTACGTTCCCATCGAGTCCATAATGTCCAAGTGGTACGGGCAGTCGTCGCAGAACCTCTCCCAGATCTTCGACGCGTGCGAGGACCTGGGCGGTTCCATTCTCTTCTTCGACGAGATCGATTCGCTGGCGGGCTCGCGCGACCAGAACATGTTCGAGGCGACGCGTCGCGTTCTCTCCGTGCTCCTGCGCAGGCTCGACGGGATAGATTCCGTGACGAACACCATCACCATAGGCGCCACGAACCGGAGGAACGACCTGGACGCGGCGCTTGTGAACCGCTTCGACCAGACGATCCGCTTTCCCCTCCCGAACGAGAAGGAGCGCGCCGCGATCTTCGGCAACTACGCGACGCAGCTCTCTCCCGAGGAGCTCACCGCCCTGGGAGCGGCGAGCGAAGGCCTTTCGGGGCGATCGATCCGCGACATATGCGAATTCGTGGAGCGGCGCTGGGCGCGCAAGCTGATCATCCGGCAGGTCCCTGCGAGCGCGCCGAGCTTCGACTATTACAAGCATTCAATAAGGGCCTGGCTCGAGGAGCAGGCGGGCTGAGAGCGGGCGGCGGCGCAGCCTAGAATTCCGCGTACGGCCAGCAGGCAGCGCCGCGCGGCCGTGCAAGTCCCCCGAGCGCGGCCAGGCGCCGTTCCGAGAAATCGGCGTCGTCCATTCCCTGCTCGAGCATGCCGGCGATGCGCTCCGCGGCGCCCAGGTGGTCCTCGATCCTTCCCATGAAGTATTCGGAAAAGCTCTCCTGGTCGATTCCAAAAGACCAGTCCGAGGACTGCGCGAGCAGGAGCTCCCACATGCCCGCATACAGATGAGCGCCGTCCACGCCGTGCGCCATTCCCCGGAAGCGCGCGTAAAGGCCGGAGACCTTGCGGTAGATGTCCATCACCCGGGGATTGAGCCAGGTGCTCCCGTAGCCGCCGCGCCCCCAGGAGGATTCTGCGGGCACCACGAGCGGGAGGCCGGCAGTGTCCGCGAAGTCCCCCGGCGCCGCGAGCGCCAGGTCACCCGACCGCGCGGCCTCCCTGAACACTCCCTCAAGGAAGTCCGTTCCCTCGAACCACCAGTGGCCAAAAAGCTCCAGGTCGAAGGGGAGCGTGAAGACGGGATCCACCCCGGTGAGCCCGCGGACCTCGCGTGCGCGGTCGCGGACCGCGCCCATGAACGCGTCCACGTGCTCCCGCACCGCCTCTGACGCCGCCTCCGGGTCGTAGTATTCCTTGGGCCGGTCGCCTCCCGTTATGCGAAATATCTTAAGGCCGAACAACCCGCGCGGCACGCCGCGCGCGATGCGCTCTTCATCGGGCAGGTCCCACGAGCAGTCAAAATGGAACTCCCGGTAGCGCTCGTCCCCCGGGTAGCCCGCGCTCCTGGACCAGACCTGGTCGGACAGTCCCGCGTCGCGCGGGAAGACCCTGAGCCCCGCGCCGGTCACCGCGGGAAAAAAATTTCCCGTGGGAGGGACCGTGGGCGTGGTGTAGAGGCTGTGCGCGCTCAGGAAGGTGTATTCGATCCCCGCATCCGCGAGCACGCGATCGAGCCCGGAATAATATCCCATCTCCGGGAGCCAGAATCCTGTTGGACTCACGCCCGTAATCTCCCGGAAGCACCTGAGCCCGGCCTCGACCTGGAGCTTCACGAGCCCTGGCGCGTGCCGCCACGCGGGAAGATAGGCGTGCGTGGCGCTCGAGGTGACGAGCTCTATTCCCTCGCCGTCAAGGCGCGCGACAGCGCGCGCCAGGTCGCTTCCATGGCGTTCCTTCCACGAGCGCGCCTCCCCGATGCGCGCGGCGATGCTGTCCACCGCCCGTGCAGCGTCCCGCCCCAGGCGCGTGCGCACCCCTTCGAGAAGCTCGCCGAGCACCGTGAGGTAATCATCGAACTTTTTAGAGTAGTAGTCGTCGGCGAGCATGGAGAGCAGGGGGGGGCTCACGGAAAGGGTGAGCGTTACCGGCACCGCGTCCGCCCTGAGCCTTTCGAGCATGCGAAGGAGCGGGATGTAGCATTCGAGCATGGACTGGTAGAGCCACAACTCCTGCAGGGGGAAGCGCATGCCGTGGATGCGCACGCGGGGGATGTGCGCGTGAAGGACGATCGCGAGCCGCGCGCGCCCTTCCGTGCCAGGCGCCATGGGGCTACGAGGTCGAGGACGAGCCGTCGAGCTCGCCCGCCGCGCCGGAAATCTTAAATAACGCTTGTACGCCGTTTTTCTCGAGGGAATCGCTGAGCGCCTGGCCCGAAAGCGGCACGTCGAGCTCGCCCGATTCGGCGATGATGACGCGGTAGCCGTGGACGCTCTCGCTGCACAGGCATGCCTGGATGCGTTTGCCGGCCAGTTCTCTCGTGACGAACACGTGCCAGCGGTTCTCCCGCCCGTACACGGGGTACTCGGCGCACATGGCGGACCTGCCGCCGTCCGAGCTCCACATCTCCAGGAAGAGGAAGGGCTCGCCGCCGTAGTCGAGGACCGACCCGGCCTTCTGCTT